>NZ_RCVI01000208.1:0-35734 GCF_003667455.1 Micromonospora sp. CV4
CTGGTCCTCGGGCCGCCCGGGCCGCCGTCGGCCATCGGGTTGACGGCGGTCGGTGCGGCCGCCGCCGTGCCGGCGCTGAGCTGGTACGCCGGGCGCTCGGCGGTCCGGGCCGGCCGGCGACCGGTGGCCGCCTTCCGGGCGGTGATGCTGGTGGCCCTCATCGACGTGGTCCTGCTGGTGGCGAGCGGTCGGGTGGTGTGACCGGCACCCGGGAAGGTGGCATTGCCCGGGTCCGCGTGCGGGCCTCGATCAGCTCCAACTACCCTGGAGCGCGGTCTGCGCGGGTATGGCCACCGTGCCCGGCGTGCGGCCGGTTGCGGATCGTGACGAGGAGGACCGACGTGACGCGCTCGATCAGGGGATCCCGGCGGGCGGCCCTGCTGCTGTCCGGGATTGCGACGGCGACCAGCCTGCTGGCGTCCGGGTGCGGCACCGGCCAGATCGCCGAGACCGCCAACAAGGAGCCGTCGGTCCAGGGCGTCAACCTCACGGCTGGAAACGGCGCCTTCGCGGTGCGTGGCCTGCTGGTCGACTTCCCGGGCACCGAGGGCTACCGGGCGGGGCAGGACGCGGCGCTCAACGCCGTAATCTACAACGACTCGAAGGACACGGTGACGGTCACCGTCACCACCGAGAGCGCCCGCGAGGTGGTGATCACCGGCGGCTCGGCGAGCCCGTCGGCGTCCGCCTCGGAGTCGGCCTCCGCCAGCCCGTCCGCCTCCGAGTCCGGCTCGGCCAGCCCGTCCGCCTCCGAGTCCGGCTCGGCCAGCCCGTCGGCGACCCCGTCCGAGACCGGTTCGTCCTCGGCCACCCCGTCCGCCCCGGAGTCGGCGCGGGCGTCGGGCTCGGCCAGCCCCTCCGCTCCGGGCCAGCCCGCCCGGATCGAGCTGGCTCCGCTGAGCTACCTCCAGCTCAACTCCGAGGCCACCCAGCAGCTCCGGCTGATCGGCCTGACCGAGGAGCTGCGCTCCGGGCAGAACGTCTTCGTGACCTTCGACTTCGGCAACGGCAACACGGTCACCGGCCCCGCGCCGATCGCGGTGCCGCTCACCCCGGCTGCTCCCCCGTCGCCGATCATCGAGCGCGAGGGCGGCTACGAGGGTGACGAGGGCGGCACGACCCACGGCTGACCCGACCCGACATCGACAGACACCCCGGCGTGGTGCCCACCACGCCGGGGTGTTTTCGTCGTACGCGGGGGCTAGCGTCCTGATGTGACCACTCCCCGATCGACCTCTCCGCGCGGCGGCACGGCCGGCGGCGCCCGTGGTCGGGCCACCGCCCGAGAGCCACGTCCGGCCTACGAGTGCGACGCCTGCGGTCACCAGCCGCCCAAGTGGGTGGGGCGCTGCCCGGAGTGCGGCGAGTGGGGCTCGGTGGTCGAGTCCACGGTGACCGGGCCGACCGTCTCCGGTCGGGTGGTCAGCTCCCGGATGCCGGCGGAGCCCGCCCGGCCGATCGCCACCATCAGCGCCGCGCCGGCCCGCGCCCGGCCCACCGGGGTGAGCGAGCTCGACCGGGTGCTCGGCGGCGGCCTGGTCCCGGGCGCGGTGGTGCTGCTCGCCGGCGAGCCCGGCGTGGGCAAGTCCACCCTGCTGCTGGACGTGGCACAGCAGTGGGCCGTCGGCGCCGGCAGTCCCTCGCTGGTGGTCAGCGGAGAAGAGTCGGTCAGCCAGGTCCGGCTGCGCGCCGAGCGGATGGGCACCCTGCACGACCAGCTCTACCTCGCGGCGGAGAGCGACCTGGCGGCGGTGCTCGGGCACCTCGACGCGGTCAAGCCGGGCCTGCTGGTGCTCGACTCGGTGCAGACCATCTCGACCACCGGCACCGAGGGGGTGCCCGGCGGGGTGACCCAGGTCCGGGCGGTCACGGCGGCGCTGGTCTCGGTCGCCAAGGAACGCGGCATCGCCACGGTGCTGGTGGGGCACGTCACCAAGGACGGCCAGGTGGCCGGGCCCCGGGTGCTGGAGCACCTGGTCGACGTGGTGCTGCACTTCGAGGGCGACAAGCACTCCTCGCTGCGGCTCGTGCGCGGCGTCAAGAACCGGTTCGGTGCGGCCGACGAGGTCGGCTGCTTCGAGATGCACGAGGGCGGCATCAGCAGCCTGGCCGACCCGTCCGGGCTGTTCCTGACCCGCTACTCCGAGCCGGTGCCGGGCACCTGCGTGACGGTGGCGATGGAGGGGCGCCGGGCGCTGGTCACCGAGGTGCAGGCGCTGATCGGAGCGACGGTCGCCGGCTCTCCCCGGCGTACCGTCTCCGGCCTCGACTCGGCCCGGCTGGCGATGGTGCTCGCGGTGCTGCAACGCCGCACCGAGCGGCTCACCCTGCACGACCGGGAGGTCTTCGCGGCCACCGTGGGCGGCATTCGCGTGGTGGAGCCGGCCGCCGACCTGGCGGTCGCGCTGGCGGTCGCCTCCGGCGGGCTCAACCTGGCCATCGCGCCGCACCTGGTGGCGATCGGCGAGGTGGGGCTGACCGGCGAGGTGCGCCGGGTCGGGGCGGTGCCCCGCCGGCTGGCCGAGGCGGCCCGGCTGGGGTTCAAGGTTGCCCTGGTTCCGCCCGGCTGCGGCCCGGCCAGCACCGGCGCCGGTCCCGAGCAGATGCAGGTGACCGAGGTCACAGACGTACGCTCGGCCCTGCACCATGCGGCCCGCGCGTCCGCCGAGTGACCCACCGTGGCGACGGGGACGGCGATACCGGACAGCATGCCGCAAGCGGGAAGCGGCTGAAGGGGCGGCATCGTGACACATCACAGTAACCACGACAGCACCCACCGCACGGCAGTCCGTAGACTGTGCCCGTGCCGATCGACCGCGATACCACCAAGCCTGCCGGCGCGCCGCCTCACGCCCGCACCGGCGGCGTGGGCTCGCCCGCCCGCCCGATCAGCGTGAACGTGACCGCGGGAGCCGCCGGGAGCGCCGGCGACCCGCTGCGGGCGAACCTCGCCCTGATGGCGCCCGGCACCGCGCTGCGCGACGGGTTGGAGCGCATTCTGCGTGGCCGCACCGGCGCGCTCATCGTGCTCGGCTACGACAAGGTCGTCGAGGGCCTGTGCACCGGCGGCTTCCCCCTGGACGTGGAGTTCTCCGCGACGCGGGTGCGGGAGCTCTGCAAGATGGACGGCGCCGTCGTGCTCTCCAGCGACGGCACCCGGATCGTCCGGGCGGCCGTGCACCTGATGCCCGACCCGTCCATCCCGACGGAGGAGTCCGGCACCCGGCACCGCACGGCCGAGCGGGTGGCCCGGCAGACCGGCTACCCGGTCATCTCGGTCAGCCAGTCGATGCGGATCATCAGCCTCTACGTCAACGGTCAGCGGCACGTGCTCGACGACTCGGCGGCCATCCTCTCCAGGGCCAACCAGGCGCTGGCCACCCTGGAGCGCTACAAGCTCCGGCTGGACGAGGTCTCCGGGACGCTCTCCGCTCTGGAGATCGAGGATCTGGTCACCGTGCGGGACGCGGTGGCGGTGGTGCAGCGGCTGGAGATGGTCCGTCGGATCGCCGACGAGATCGCCGGCTACGTGGTCGAGCTGGGCACCGACGGCCGCCTCCTCGCCCTCCAGCTCGACGAGCTGATGGCCGGCGTGGACGCCGACCGGACGCTGGTCATCCGGGACTACCTGCCGGTCGGCCGCAAGTCCCGCACTCTGGACGAGGCGCTGGTCGAGCTGGACCTGCTCGGTGCCACCGAGCTGATCGACCTGGTGTCGGTGGCCAAGGCGATCGGTTACCCGGCCGCAACGGACGCGCTGGACGCGGCGGTCAGCCCTCGGGGCTTCCGACTGCTGGCCAAGGTGCCCCGGCTGCCGGTGCCGGTGGTCGACCGGCTGGTGGTGCACTTCGGCAGCCTCCAGCGGCTGCTGGGCGCCACCGTGGAGGACCTGCAGGCCGTCGAGGGGGTCGGCGACGCCCGGGCCCGCGGCGTCCGCGAAGGGTTGTCCCGGCTCGCCGAGGCGTCCATCCTGGAGCGGTACGTCTGACCCGGCTCAGCCGGTGACGGTGAGCTTCACCGGCGCGCTGAGCTTGGTGCCGACCCGTGCGAACACCTGGTACGTCCCGACCGGGGGGAAGGGGCCGGCGGCCAGCCCACTGCCGTCGCAGCGGCTGCTGTCCCGCCCGTTCCAGCCCACCTCGTAGGCACGCTCGAAGTTCGGGGTGAACGACTGCGGGTCCGACCCCTGGACCTTGCCGCAGGTGTCCGACGACCACACCTTCTCGGCTCCGGACTTGATGAAGATCTCCTGGAGGTCGGCGCCGACGTTCCGGCTGCACGTCCGGTCCGAGGTGTTCTTGATCTTGAGCTGCAGGTCGACCACCGCGCCGCGTTGAACCGAGGTCGGCCGTGCCACCGAGGTCACGCTGATCTCCGCGTCGGTGCAGGTGCCGTCGTCCACCGACCCGGCGGCCGAGCCCGGCGGCGGGTCGTTGCTGGTGGTCTCCGGGCTCGGACTCCCGGTGTCAGGATCCTCGGACGCCGGCGGAGCGCCGGTCTGCGGGGTCAACACCGGCCCGCCGGCACCCGGGCTCGCGGCGGACGTCGGAGCCGATGTCGGCGTCGCCCCCGCCTGCGGTCGACCGTCGGAGCGACCCGAGCCGGTGCAGGAGTAGAGCAGGACAATCAGGAAGAGAAGCCCCGCTCCGAGTACGACGACGCGACGCCGCCAGTACACGGCGGGTGGCAGGGGGCCGACCGTCAGACGCATGATGCCTCCCACCGTAGCCGCGCCGCGGCCCCAGCCCGGCGCGACGCGCCGGAGCGCCGCCCACACGACCCACAGACCGTCCACTGAGGAGGCTTGGAGCGATCGTGCGGCGCACCGTCACAGGTAGACCTTGCGCTGATAGACGGCGTGTGCGCCAGCCACCCGGTCGAGGAAGAGCAACCCGGCGCAGTGGTCGATCTCGTGCTGCAACGCCCGCGCCTCGAAGCCGTCAGTCACCAGGCGGACCGGCTCCCCGCTCCCCGGCAGGTCGCCCTCCACCACCAACCGGCTGGCCCGCTTCACGTCCCCGGTCAGGTCCGGCACCGACATGCACCCCTCCCGGCCCGGTTTCCACCGGGTCGCCTCGACCACCCGGGCGTTGCAGAGCACGAAGGTGCCGTGCACGGTGACCGCCTTCGGATGCCCGGTCACGTCGACGGCGAACACCCGGGCGGCCACCCCGATCTGCGGCGCGGCCAGACCGACGCAACCCGGCGACACCCGCATCGTGGCGACCAGGTCGGCGGCCAGCCGGACGGTCTCCGCCGCGGCCGGATCGACCTCGCCGCCGGCCCGGCTCAACACCGGGTGCGGGGCAGACACCACCGCACGCACCTCACCCCGCACGCCCAGCGACTCCGGCGTCCACCCGCCCAGCCCCACGTACGTCCCGACGCTCCGGCCGGTGTCCGGGCCGCTCCCCTCGCCGGTCACAACAGGTCCGGATCCGCCGGCCGGAGGGTCACCTCGACACCCAGCTCCGCGGCCGCCCGGTGCAACCGGTCGGTCAGCGCGTCGGCGACGCCGGCCGGCAACTCCACCTCAGCCAGCACCACGTAGAGCGAGCCGGCCAACCGCGTACTCAGGTCGGTGACGTTCCCGCCGGCGTCCACCAGCACCCGGGTCATCGCCGCGACGATGCCCATCCGGTCCGACCCGTGCACCGCCAGCACGTACGGCTCGCCCACCGGGGCCACCTCGCCGTCCGGGGTGACCGCGCGTACCGTCGCCAGAAGCTGGCCCTCGGCGGCCAGCGGCGCCAACGCGGCCTCGACCTCGGCGGCGGCCGGACCGGTGCAGATGAGGGTCATCGCGAAATGCCCCCGCAACCGGGTCATCGTGCTGTCGGTGAGATTGGCACCCAGCCGGGCCAGCACCTCGGCGACATCGGCCACGATGCCCGGCCGGTCCCGACCGATGACGGTGATCGCGAGCTCGTTCATCCGGGCATTCTGCCCGATCCGCCGGCCGCCGCCGTGACACCCCGCCCGAGCCGCCCATCCAGCGGGACCGCACCACGTGACATCATCGACGGCGCGATGACTCAATCCGATTTCGCCACCCTGGTCAGCCAGTGGTACCGACAGCACGCCCGTGACCTGCCGTGGCGCGGGCCCGGGGTCAGCCCGTGGGCCATCCTGGTCAGCGAGGTCATGCTCCAGCAGACGCCGGTGGTCCGGGTCGTCCCCGCCTGGCAGGCGTGGTTGGCCCGCTGGCCGGACCCGGCCGCGCTGGCGGCGGACAGCCCGGCTGAGGCGATTCGGATGTGGGGGCGCCTCGGCTACCCCCGGCGGGCGGTCCGGCTGCGGGAGTGCGCGGTCGCGATCGTGGAGCGGCACGGCGGTCAGGTGCCGGACCGGCTGGAGCAGCTGCTGGCCCTGCCCGGGGTCGGGACGTACACGGCGCGGGCGGTGGCCGCGTTCGCGTACGGGCAGCGGCACCCGGTGGTCGACACGAACGTGCGCCGGGTGGTCAGCCGGGCGGTGGCCGGCGAACCGGACGCCGGAGCCGTCACCCGGCCGGCCGACCTGGTCGCGACCGAGGAACTGCTGCCCACGGAGCCGGCCGCGGCGGCGCTGGCCAGCGCCGCGTTCATGGAGCTGGGCGCCGTGATCTGCACGGCCCGCTCACCGCGCTGCGCGTCCTGCCCGGTCGAGTCGGTCTGCGCCTGGCGGGCCTCCGGGCAGGAGACGCCGGCCGGACCCACCCGCCGCCCCCAGCGGTACGCGGGCACCGACCGGCAGGTACGCGGACTGCTGCTCGGGGTGCTCCGGGAGACCACCGGACCGGTCCCGCACCAACGGCTGGACCAGGTCTGGACCGACGACGTGCAGCGCGCCCGGGCCCTGGCCGGCCTGGTACAGGACGGGCTCGTGGAGCCGGTCGGCACCGACGCCTTCCGCCTCACCGGCGACGGCCCGTCCCTGCCCGCCGCCAACCTCACGACCTGACCCGCGGCTCCCCTCCGGCGCCCCGCCTCGCCCCGGCGGTCGGCCCGCGAGGGCTCGGCCCGCGAGGGCTCGGCCCGCGAGGGCGGGCTCGGCCCGCGAGGCGGTGATCGACTCCATACCGCCGACATCGCGGTATCCCGATGCGGGGACACCCCGACATCGCCGACATCGAGTCGATCAATCCGAGGACGAGGCCAGGGGCGTGACGACCGCCGCGGGCGAAAGCCGCGCTCGGCGGGGCGGACGGACAGCGGAAAAGGCGGGGCCCCGGTGGCTTGCGCCACCGAGGCCCCGCCTCTGCTGCTGCTTGTGCTACTCGTCCGCGCCCGCGGAGGCGGTGCCGCCGAGGTCGGCCGGAACGGCGTCCGGAACCTCCACCGGCTTGTCCGCGCCGTGGAACACGAGCTTGGACTTGTCGATGTCGTTCGGGTCGCCCTCGCAGTCCACCACAACGATCTGGCCGGGGGTCAGCTCGTTGAACAGGATCCGCTCGGAGAGGTTGTCCTCGATGTCGCGCTGGATCGTGCGACGCAGAGGACGGGCACCGAGCACCGGGTCGAAGCCCTTCACCGCCAGGTACTTCTTGGCGTTGTCGGTCAGCTCCAGACCCATGTCCTTGTTGCGCAGCTGCGTCTCGATCCGCTGGATCATGATGTCCACGATCGAGAGGATCTCGTTCTGGCGCAGCTGGTGGAAGACGATGGTGTCGTCGATCCGGTTGAGGAACTCAGGCCGGAAGTGCTGCTTGAGCTCGTCGTTGACCTTCTGCTTCATCCGGTCGTAGTTGGACTCGGAGTCCTCCGACGCCTGGAAGCCGAGCGACACCGCCTTGGCGACGTCCCTGGTGCCCAGGTTGGTGGTCAGGATGATGACCGTGTTCTTGAAGTCCACGATCCGACCCTGACCGTCGGTGAGCCGACCGTCCTCCAGGATCTGGAGCAGCGTATTGAACACGTCCGGGTGGGCCTTCTCGATCTCGTCGAAGAGAACCACCGAGAACGGCCGACGCCGCACCTTCTCGGTCAGCTGCCCGCCCTCGTCGTAGCCGACGTAGCCGGGAGGGGCACCCACGAGCCGGGAGACCGTGTAGCGGTCGTGGAACTCGGACATGTCCAGCTGGATGAGGGCATCCTCGCTGCCGAAGAGGAACTCGGCGAGCGCCTTGGACAGCTCGGTCTTACCGACACCGGACGGGCCGGCGAAGATGAACGAGCCCGACGGGCGCTTCGGGTCCTTCAGGCCGGCCCGGGTACGCCGGATCGCCTTCGAGACCGCCTTGACCGCGTCCTCCTGGCCGATGACGCGCTTGTGCAGCTCGTCCTCCATGCGCAGCAGGCGGGAGGTCTCCTCCTCGGTCAGCTTGTAGACCGGGATGCCGGTCCAGTTGCCGAGCACCTCGGCGATCTGCTCGTCGTCAACCTCGCTGACGACGTCCAGGTCACCGGCCTTCCACTCCTTCTCCCGCTGCGCCTTCTGGCCGAGGAGCTGCTTCTCCTTGTCGCGCAGCTGAGCGGCGCGCTCGAAGTCCTGCGCGTCGATCGCGGACTCCTTGTCGCGACGCACCTGGGCGATGCGCTCGTCGAAGTCGCGCAGGTCTGGCGGCGCGGTCATCCGGCGGATCCGCATCCGGGCACCGGCCTCGTCGATCAGGTCGATCGCCTTGTCCGGCAGGAAGCGGTCGGAGATGTACCGGTCGGCCAGAGTTGCGGCAGCCACGAGAGCCGCGTCGGTGATGCTCACGCGGTGGTGCGCCTCGTAGCGGTCGCGCAGGCCCTTGAGGATCTCGATGGTGTGCGCCAGCGACGGCTCACCCACCTGGATCGGCTGGAACCGGCGCTCGAGGGCGGCATCCTTCTCCAGGTGCTTGCGGTATTCGTCGAGCGTGGTGGCACCGATGGTCTGCAGCTCACCACGGGCCAGCATCGGCTTGAGGATGCTCGCCGCGTCGATCGCGCCCTCGGCGGCACCCGCACCCACCAGGGTGTGGATCTCGTCGATGAACAGGATGATGTCGCCGCGGGTGCGGATCTCCTTGAGCACCTTCTTGAGGCGCTCCTCGAAGTCACCGCGGTAGCGGGAACCGGCGACCAGCGCACCGAGGTCGAGCGTGTAGAGCTGCTTGTCCTTGAGCGTCTCGGGCACCTCGCCCTTGATGATCTTCTGGGACAGGCCCTCCACCACGGCGGTCTTACCGACGCCGGGCTCACCGATCAGGACCGGGTTGTTCTTGGTACGGCGGGAGAGCACCTGCATGACCCGCTCGATTTCCTTCTCGCGCCCGATGACCGGGTCGAGCTTGCCCTCGCGGGCGGCCTGGGTCAGGTTGCGGCCGAACTGGTCCAGCACGAGGCTGGTCGACGGCGCGGCCTCACCCGGCGCGGCGCCCGCCGCGGCCGGCTCCTTGCCCTGGTAGCCGGAGAGCAGCTGGATCACCTGCTGGCGGACCCGGTTGAGGTCGGCGCCGAGCTTGACCAGCACCTGGGCGGCGACGCCCTCACCCTCGCGGATCAGACCGAGCAGGATGTGCTCCGTGCCGATGTAGTTGTGGCCGAGCTGCAGCGCCTCGCGCAGCGACAGCTCCAGCACCTTCTTGGCCCGCGGCGTGAACGGGATGTGCCCGCTCGGCGCCTGCTGGCCCTGGCCGATGATCTCCTCGACCTGCTGGCGGACGCCCTCCAGGGAGATGCCGAGGCTCTCCAGGGCCTTTGCCGCGACGCCTTCACCTTCGTGGATCAGGCCCAGCAGGATGTGTTCCGTACCGATGTAGTTGTGGTTGAGCATCCGGGCCTCTTCTTGGGCCAGGACGACAACCCGTCGCGCTCGGTCGGTGAACCGCTCGAACATGCCCTCGTGCTCCTCACGTGCCGTGCGCCTTGATGGTCAAGATCTTGGCGGGGCCGGTGCACGAACGTCCGGGACGGGCGTCCGTGCCTCCTTACTCTATCGTCGCTGACCGACTCAGCTGAGGTCGTGTGTCTCGGGTACGGGTCGGTTCCACGTCGTTTTGCACAACCGTCCGCGCTCAGGAGGTGTTCCGGTACCCCTGTCGCTACGCGCAGAGCGAAATCCGACTGGCGCGACGGAAGCCCTCTCCCGGCTCCGGAAGGCTCCGGGAAGGGGGACCGGCGCTGGCGACGAACGCCGCGCCCGGCCTTGGGGAGGTTGTCCACAGGCTGTGGACAGCTGCTCCACTGGTTGTGGACAACGTCGGTCGTCGGGGAATGCTTCCCCGATCCCCGGATCGGCCTCCGGCACCCCGCCGGCGGCCGGCGGGAATACAGGCGACGCCGGCCCGGAGAATGCTCCGGCCCGGCGTCGGTGTCGCCCTGCGGCGGCCGCTGGCCACCAGACTGCTGACGGATCAGCGCTTCGCGTGGTACTCGTCGACGATCTCCTGCGGGATGCGCCCCCGGTCCGAGATGTCCTTGCCGGCCTTCTTGGCCCACTCCCGGATCGCCTTGTTCTGCTCCCGGTCGGCGGTCGCGCCGCCCCGGCCTCGGGCGGCCCGTCCACCGATGACCACGCCGCCCCGGCCCACCTTGGTGCCGGCACCCACGTATGGAGCGAATACGTCGCGCAATTTCGCGGCGTTGGAACTCGACAGGTCGATCTCGTACTGAACGCCGTCGAGGGCGAACTTGACGGTCTCGTCCGCGTCCCCGCCGTCCAGGTCATCGACCAGCTTGTGAATGATCTGCTTGGCCACGTCCCACAATCCTTTCGAGCAGGGTGCTCCTGCTAACGAGAGCACAATAACCCGCGCGCCGCTCGCCCCGTCAATAGGATGCGGTATCGACGCGGCACGAGCCGAGCCGGACTACTCGGGGCGGACCAACGGGAAGAGGATCGTTTCCCGAATTCCGAGCCCGGTCAAGGCCATCAACAGCCGGTCGATTCCCATTCCCATACCGCCGGCCGGAGGCATTCCGTACTCCATCGCCCGGAGAAAGTCCTCGTCGAGACGCATCGCCTCGTCGTCGCCACGAGCGCCGAGTTGCGCCTGGGCCACCAGCCGCTCCCGCTGCACCACCGGGTCGACCAGCTCGGAGTACGCGGTGCCCAGCTCGAACCCGAGCACGTAGAGGTCCCACTTCTCGGCCAGCCCCGGCTCGCTGCGGTGCGCCCGGGTGAGCGGGCTGGTCTCCTCCGGGTAGTCGCGGACGAAGGTGGGTGCCACCAGACCGGGGACGACCAGCTCCTCGAACAGTTCCTCGACCAGCTTGCCGGGGCCCCACTTCGGGTCCACGGCCAATCCCACCTTGTCGGCGTACTCAACCAGGCGGGACCGTTCGGTGCGGACCGTGACCTCCTCGCCGAGCGCCTCGGAAAGCACCCCGAACAGGGTCACCGACCGCCACTCACCACCCAGGTCGAACTCCCGACCGTCGGCGTGCGTCACCACGGTCGAGCCGCTGACCGCGATCGCAGCCTGTTGCACGAGATTGCGGGTCAACTCGGCCATCGTGTCGTAGTCGCCGTACGCCTCGTACGTCTCCAGCATCGCGAACTCCGGTGAGTGCGAAGAGTCGACACCCTCATTACGGAAGTTGCGGTTGATCTCGAAGACTCGGTCCACACCGCCGACCACCGCGCGCTTGAGAAACAGTTCCGGAGCGATTCGCAGATACAGATCGGTGTTCAACGCATTGCTGTGGGTCACGAACGGTCGGGCCGCCGCGCCACCGTGCAGCAGTTGCAACATCGGAGTTTCCACCTCGATGAAGCCCTGCCCGTGCAGCGAATCGCGAAGGCTGCGCACCGCCGCGGCCCGAGTACGGACCATCTGCCGGGCCTGCGGCCGGACGATCAGGTCGACGTAGCGCTGCCGGACCCGCGCCTCCTCGGAGAGCGGCTTGTGCGCCACCGGCAACGGCCGCAGCGCCTTGGCGGTCATCTCCCAGCGCTCGGCCAGCACGGACAGCTCGCCCCGACGGCTGGTGATCACCTCGCCGGTGACGCCGACGTGGTCGCCGAGGTCCACCAGCCGCTTCCATGCCTCCAGCCGCTCCGGCCCGACCCGGTCGAGCGACAGCATCGCCTGCAACTCGGTGCCGTCGCCGTCGCGCAGGGTCGCGAAGCAGAGCTTGCCCGTGTTGCGTACGAAGATCACCCGGCCGGTGACCGAGACCTGGTCGCCGGTGGCGGTGTCGGTGGGCAGGTCGGCGTAGCGCTCGCGGACCTGCGACAGGGTGGTGGTGCGGGGGAATCCGACCGGGTAGGCCTCGATGCCGTCGGCGATCATCCGGTCCCGCTTCTCCCGGCGGACCTTCATCTGCTCGGGAAGGTCGTCGGCGGGGTCCACTGGCACGGCGTTCTGCTCGCTCACGGCACGCTTCCTCGTCACGGAGATACGGGGGGTCAGGCCCGAGCGTACTCAAGCGCCCTGGGGGTCGTTAGCGGATAACCTGCGCGTCATGGTCGATCACACTCCCGCCCTCTCCTTCGGCGCCGCCGCGAGCGATTACGACCGTTTTCGACCCCGCTACCCGGATGCCGCTGTCCGGTGGGCACTCGACGGGCTGAGCGACGCCCGTGTCGTCGATCTCGCGGCGGGCACCGGCATCCTGACCCGCGCTCTGCTGGCGCTGGGCCACGAGGTCGTACCCGTCGAGCCCGATCCGGGGATGCGGGCGCAGCTTGCCGCCAGCACCCCGGGCACGACGGCGCTCGCGGGCAGCGCCGAGGCCGTTCCGCTGCCCGACGGCGCGGCGGACGCGGTGCTGGCTGGAACGGCGTACCACTGGTTCGACCGGGAGCCCGCGCACGCGGAGATCGCCCGCGTGCTCCGGCCCGGCGGCACCTTCGCCCCCATCTGGAACATCCGCGACGACCGCGTGGACTGGGTGGACGACCTGGGACGGATCGCCCATTTCGGTGACAAGTCGGCCAGCCTGTTCGGCGAGTACGCGGACTTCGGCCCCGCGTTCGACGCGATCGAGGTGGACGAGTTCGCGCACCGCGTCACCCTCACCCCGGACGAGTTGTTCGGCATGGTCCGCACCCGCTCGTACTGGCTCACCGCCTCCACCGAGGATCAGCAGCGGGTCCAGCGGGAGCTCACCGACCTCCTGGACACCCACCCCGCCCTGGCCGGCCGGGAAACCCTCGAGCTGCCGTACCGGACGTTGGTG
Organism: Micromonospora sp. CV4; assembly: GCF_003667455.1. NCBI lineage: Bacteria > Bacillati > Actinomycetota > Actinomycetes > Micromonosporales > Micromonosporaceae > Micromonospora > Micromonospora sp. CV4. The sequence continues at coordinate 13,074 of NZ_RCVI01000208.1, forward strand.
CTGCGCGCCCGGCGGCGCTGAACCACCGGGATCACAGGTTGCGGTCGTAGACCATTCGCAGGCCGATCAGCGTGATCATCGGCTCGTGGTGGGTGATGCTGTGGCACTCGTTGAGCACCAGCGAGGCGAGGCCGCCGGTGGCGATCACCGCCTTCACCTCGCCCAACTCCTCGGTCATCCGCTCGACGATCCGGTCCACCTGCCCGGCGAAGCCGAAGTACAGGCCGGCCTGGAGGCACTCCACGGTGTTCTTGCCGATCACCGAGCGGGGCTTGGTGGCCTCGACCTTGCGCAGTTGGGCGGCCCTGGCGGCCAGCGCGTCGAAGGAGATCTCGATGCCCGGGGCGAACGCCCCGCCGAGGAACTCACCCCGACCGCTGATCACGTCGAAGTTGGTGGTGGTACCGAAGTCCACGACGATCGACGGCCCGCCGTAGAGCGTGTACGCGGCCAGGGTGTTCACCACCCGGTCGGCGCCCACCTCCTTCGGGTTGTCGATCGCCAGCTGAACCCCGGTCCGCACGCCGGGCTCGACGATCACGCTCGGCAGGTCGGCGTAGTAGCGGCCGAGCATGGTGCGCAGCGAGCGCAGCGCGGCCGGCACGGTGGAGCAGGCGGCCACGCCGGTGATCTCGACGTTGTCCCCGGCGAGCAGACCCCGGAACATCAGACCCAGCTCGTCCGCCGTCGAGCGGGCATCGGTCTTGATCCGCCAGGAGTGCACCAGCTTGTCGCCGTCGAAGGTCGCCAGCACGGTGTTGGTGTTTCCGATGTCGATGCAGAGCAGCACGCACGAAGCCTAGACAACGACCGTACGGACGGGCGCGGACCGGCCGGCGGACCGTATCCTGGTCCCATCACGACATGAACATAGGTCAATCCACGGCGCGGCCGGACGGGGAGCGGACATGTCGGGGACGTGGTGGGCGCGCGGGCGCAACACCCTGCGCCGGCGCCGGCGGCACGTGCTGGTGCTGGTCGCGCTGGCCGGCGGCGCGATCTGGATGATCGTGCAGGCGTGGCGGGCGTCCCTGCGGGAGAACGGCAGCTTCGCCGGCGACCTCTACCTCAACATCGGCGCCGCACTGATCATGACGCTCCTGACCTATGTGGTGCTCAACCCGCTCTTTCGCGAACTCCAAACGGTCAGCATCATCGAGCATCCCCGGTTGGACCGGGACGCGCTGATCGAACGGGTCGCCCAGTGCCGCGAGATCGTGGCGATCCTGGAAACCTGGACGAGCATGCTCGAGGGCCCGTACGCGGCCCGGTTCGTGGCCGCGCTGCGCTCCGCGCTCGCCAACGGCGCCACCGTCAAGGTGCTGCTGCTGGACCCGGACTCACCGGCCGTCCGGCTCCGCGGCGAGGAGCTGCGCCGACGGGACGCCTCGGTGGCCATCCTCAACAACCTGTGGCACCTCGCCCGGCTCCGCGAGGAGCTGCCGGAGGCGGCCCGGGCCCGGCTCCAGGTACGGGTCTACAGCGCCGCCCCTTCGGTGCAGATGTACCGCTGGGACGGCAAGGCGTTCATCTCGTTCTTCCCGGTGCAGGGCAGCACCTTCGACACCCAGCAGATCGAGGCGTTCGTCTCCACCCCGCTGGGCGAGTTCGTCGACGACCGGTTCGCCGAGCTGTGGGACACCGCGCCCCTGGAGGACCTGGAGGCCTGCCTCAGCCTGCGACTCTGCCTGCGCCAGGCCGGGCGGGACCTGGAGACCTGCGAGGCGCTCTACGTACGCTCCGACGGCGACTGGTACATCGCCGGCACCGACCTGGTGCGCAACGTGGCCCGACACGGCCTGACCGGACTGAGCGTGGTGCTGGACCGGCCGGAGGCGGCCGGTGAGGTCTTCGCCATCGGCGAGGCCGACGAGCTGGCGCCCGAGGTCTACAACCGGGTGCTGGAGCTCTTCCGGGCCAAGTACGGCCTGGACGGCCGGCAGGACACCGAGAACCGGGTGATCTTCAATTTGGCCGCCACCTCGCTGACCACCGTCTGAGGCACGGCCAGGCATCCCCTATTCGACGCGCAGGTCCATCGCGATGTCCAGGATGGGCGACGAGTGGGTCAGCGCGCCCACCGAGAGGAAGTCCACGCCCGTGGCGGCGTACCGGGCCGCCACCTCCAGGGTGAGCCCGCCGGTCGCCTCCAACTCCGCCCGGTCACCCACCGCGGCCACCGCCTCGGCCAGCGTCTCCGGGGTCATGTTGTCGCAGAGCAGGAAGTCCGCGCCGGCGCCCACCGCCTCCACCGCCTCGTCGACCGTGGTCACCTCGACCTGCACCGGCACCTCCGGGAACGCCTCCCGGACCCGCCGGTACGCCGCGGTGATGCCGCCGGCCGCGAGCTTGTGGTTGTCCTTGATCATGGCCACGTCGTAGAGGCCCATCCGCTTGTTGGTGCCGCCGCCCGCCCGCACCGCGTACTTCTCCAGCGCCCGCAGGCCCGGGGTGGTCTTGCGGGTGTCCAGAACCATCGCCTTCGTGCCGGTCAGCGCGTCCGCCCAGGCACGGGTGTGGGTTGCCACGCCGGACATCCGGCAGAGCAGGTTGAGCGCCGTCCGCTCGGCGGTGAGCAGCAGCCGGGTCGGCCCGGTCACCGTCGCCAGCACGTCGCCGCGGGCCACCCGCCCGCCGTCGCGGGCCACCAGCGACACCTCGACGGTACGACCGAACCCGGTCACCTCGCCGACCAGCTCGAACACGGCGGCGGCCACGGCCAGCCCGGCCACCACGCCGTCCGCGCGGGCCACCAGGTCGGCGGTGTCGGTCTGCTCCGCCGGGATGGTGGCGACGCTGGTGACGTCGAGGAAGTCCGGCCCCAGATCCTCGACCAGCGCGTTCTCGATCACCCGCCGCACCTGCGCCGGGTCCAGGCCGTCCGCCCGCAACGCCCGCTGCGTCGACTCCGTCATCGCCATCTCCGTTCGCGACTGCGGGGCTCGCAACACCGGCTCACTCCTCGCGCTCACTGGGCCATCTCCGTTCGCGACTGCGGGGCTCGCAACACCGGCTCACTCCTCGCGCTCACTGGGCCATCTCCGTTCGCGACTGCGGGGCTCGCAACACCGGCTCACTCCTCGCGCTCACTGTTGCCGTCCCTCCCACTGCTGCGTCAACCGGCCCTGCGCCCCGACCGACCCGACCAGGTGGCCCAGCCACCGCTCGTCGGCCGTCGGGAAGTCCTCCCGCCAGTGGCAACCCCGGGTCTCACCGCGCGCGTACGCGGCGGCCACCAGCGTCGACGCCACGGTGAGCAGGTTCGTCGCCTCCCAGTCGGCCGTCCGCGGCCGGCCTCGGGCGGTGCCCAGCTCGGTCAGCGTCCCGGCCGTCTCGGCCAGCGTGGCGGCCGAGCGGAGCACCCCGGCACCGCGGGTCATCGCCCGTTGCAGAGCCGGCGTCACCTCGGCCGGCAGCACCCAGCCCGCACCGCCACGCCACGCGCCGGTGTCCGCCGGCCGGACCTGCTCGGGCAGGCCCGCCGCGATGTCGTCGGCGATCCGTCGGGAGAAGACCAGACCCTCCAGCAGCGAGTTGCTGGCCAGGCGGTTCGCGCCGTGCACGCCCGTGCAGGCGACCTCACCGCACGCGTACAGGCCGGGGATGGAGGTGCGGCCGCGCAGATCGGTCCGGACGCCACCGGAGGCGTAGTGCGCGGCCGGGGCGACCGGGATCAGGTCGGTGGCCGGGTCCACGCCGATCGCCAGGCAGGACGCCACGATGGTGGGGAACCTACCGGCGAGGAAGGCCCCGCCCAGGTGCCGGGCGTCGAGGAAGACATGGTCCGCGCCGGTGGCGAGCAGCACCCGGTGGATGCCCTTGGCCACCACGTCCCGGGGAGCCAGCTCGGCCAACTCGTGCTGGCCCACCATGAACCGCTTGCCGTCCGCGTCCACCAGGTACGCGCCCTCGCCGCGCAGCGCCTCGGAGACCAGCGGCTGCTGCGCGCGCCCCGCGCCGGGAACACCGGCGCCGGCCGGCGTGATCAGGGCGGTCGGATGGAACTGGACGAACTCCACGTCGGTCACCGCCGCGCCGGCCCGCATCGCCAGCGCCACCCCGTCCCCGGTGGAGACCGCCGGGTTGGTGGTGGCCGCGAAGATCTGGCCCATCCCGCCGGTGGCCAGCACCACCGCCCGGGCCAGCAGCGCGCCGACACCGTCCTCGCTGCCCTCGCCGAGCACGTGCAGGGTGATCCCGCAGGCCGGGCCGAGCCCGTCCGGGCCGTCGCCGGGCGCCCGCAGCAGATCCAGCACCAGGGCGTGCTCGACCAGCCGGATCCACGGGTCCCGCCGCACCGCCTCGTGCAGTGCCCGCTGCACCTCGGCCCCGGTGGCGTCCCCGCCGGCGTGCACGATCCGGTCCGCCCGGTGCCCGCCCTCACGCGTCAGCATCAACGAGCCGTCCGGGTGGCGGTCGAACTCCGCGCCGATCCGCATCAGCTCCCGCAGTCGGATCGGGCCCTCCTCGACCAGCACCTGGACCGCCGCCGGGTCGCAGAGCCCGACGCCGGCGATCTCGGTGTCCGAGGCGTGCGCCGCCGGAGTGTCGCGTGGATCGAGCACCGCCGCGATGCCACCCTGCGCCCACCGGGTCGAGCCGTCATCGATGTTGACCTTGGTGACCACCGTGACGTGCAGGCCCGCCTCGCGCAGGTGCAGCGCCGCGGTCAACCCGGCCACCCCGGAACCCACCACGATCACGTCGGTGGTCTCCACCCAGCCGGGGGCGGGCGCGGCCAGCAACGAGGGCAGGGCCGGCAGGTCGACGGTCGGAAGGTCCATCCCCCCAGTCAACCCGAACCGGTCTCGTCCGGGGCGGCGGGGGCGGGACGAGTGGTATGGGCTACCCCGTCCCGCTCCCACCGCACCGCGCCGACCGGCGGGCCGTCGTCACTTCGTCCGGACCGGCAGCCCCGCCGGGCCCGCGCCCCGCAGCGAGGCGGTCACCGTACGGTCGCTGAGCCACAGGTAGCAGCGGACCCCCCGGTCACCGACCTTCCAGCGCCCCGCACCGGGCGGGCGGACCACCACCCCGCTGCGGAACCGGAGCTTGGCGTCGTCCGGGACCCCGACGTACCGGCCGAGGACGCTGCGACACCCGGTGTAGAGCGGAGCCCAGTCGGCATCCCGGGTCGGATACGGCCGGTCCGGCGCCTTCCAGACCCCGACGAACTCGGCGTCGTGCCGACCGCCGCACTCCACCGGCACCAGCGTCTGCACGCCCCGGCCGGCGCCGCCGCGGGTCTGCTGGCAGCCCAGCCGCAGCCCGGAGGGCCCCTTCAACGCGTCCCGCAGGCTGCCGGACCGGACCACCACCGTGGCCGCCGCCTCCACCGTGGTCAGCTCGCTGAGGTCGCACCGGTACCAGCGGGACCCGGCCGCCCAGCCCGGCGTCGAGGGCAGCGCCACCGACAGCCGCAGCCGGCCGGCCCGCCAGTCGTCGCCCACGTACCCGGTGGCGCGGTTGTCGCACTCGGCGAACGCGCCGCGCAGCTCTGCCGAGCCGCCGGCCGGGGCGGTGGCCCGCTCGACCGGGAAGGCGCCAACGTGCACGGTCTCCACCCGGTGCGGGCCGGCGCAGTCCATCGGCTGGTAGCTGGCCAGGGTGACCACGTCGGTGAAGTCGGCGGCCTGACACACACCGGCAACCGGGGTGAACGCCGCCGCCGGCGGCAGCGCCGCCCAGTCGTCGGTCAGATCACCGTCGAGGCCGCCGGCCCCGGCGCAGCCGACCAGCAGAACTGCCGTGACGGCAGTGGCGAGCAGGGTCGTCATCGCACGGCGCATCGCGGCCTCCCCCAGCCACCGACCAGCTTCCGACGGCGTGCCAAGGGTAACCGGAAATGACCTTCCGGTGACAGACCGGAATCGCCGTGCGCGGGATCAGGCGCTCGCCACGGCCAACGGGCTGGGCACCGGGTCGCCGGCCGTACCGGGCGCCGCGGCGGCCGGGTCGGCGCCCAGCTCGATCACCCGGTTGTCGGCGTCCACGTGCACCACCCGCGGCCGGTACGACCGGGCCTCGGCGTCGTCCATCTGCCCGTACGAGATGAGGATGACCAGGTCACCGGGGTGCACCAGGTGCGCGGCCGCGCCGTTGATGCCGATCACGCCGCTGCCCCGCCGGCCCGGAATGACGTACGTCTCCAGCCGGGCGCCGTTGGTGATGTCCACGATCGCCACCTGCTCGCCGGGGAGCAGGTCGGCGGCGTCGAGCAGGTCCTCGTCCACCGTCACCGAACCGACGTAGTGCAGGTCGGCCTGGGTCACCGTGGCCCGGTGGATCTTCGACTTGAGCATGGTCCGCAGCATCGGGATGGCCTTTCGCGAAAGTGGTGGGGGTGCGGCCGGGTCAGGGGCGGGGCGCGAGGTGGATCGCCGCGTTGTCGATCAGGCGGGTGGCGCCCACCCACGCGGCGATCACCAGCCGTGCCGGCCCCGAGACCGGTCCCGGCTCCAGCTCGGGATCGGTGAGCACCAGATAGTCGAGCCGGGCGCCCGGCGTACCGGCGCCGAACGCGGCGTGCGCGGCGGTCAGCACCGCACCCGCGTCCTGGCCGGCGTCGGCGGCCTGCGCACCGGCCCGCAGCGCGGCGGACAGGCTCAGCGCGGCGGCCCGCTCGGGCTCGCTCAGGTAGCGGTTACGGCTGGACAGCGCCAGCCCGTCCGGCTCCCGAACCGTCGGCACGCCGACCACCTCGACCGGCACGTCCAGGTCCCGGACCATCCGCCGGACCAGGGTGAGCTGCTGGTAGTCCTTCTCGCCGAAGAACGTCAGGTCCGGCCGGGTGAGCTGGAGCAGCTTCAGCACCACGGTGAGCACACCGTGGAAGAAGCCGGGGCGGCTCGCGCCCTCCAGCTCCGCGCCGAGCGGACCGGGGTCGAGTCGCACCCGCGGCTGGCCGTCGGGGTACATGTCGGACACCGACGGGGCGAAGACCACGTCGACACCGGCACGCCGGCACGCCTCCAGGTCCGCGTCCAGGGTCCGGGGATAGCGGTCGAAGTCCTCGTTCGGCCCGAACTGCAACGGGTTCACGAAGATCGTCACCAGCACGTGGTCGGCCTGCTCCCGCGCCGCACGCAGCAGGGTCTCGTGCCCGGAGTGCAGGGCACCCATGGTCATCACCACACCGACCGTGCCCTTCAGCCCGGCCCGGGCCTCGGCCAGCTCGGCACGAGTGTGTACGAGCAGCGTCACGCGGCCACCTCCCGACCAGAATCGGCGAGCACGCCGAGCAGCGACTGCGCGTCCACCGGCCGCAGCCGGCCGGCGGCGATCGCCCGGTCGGCGGTGCGCCGGGCCAGTGCCAGGTAGGCGGGAACGGACTCCGGGGCGGTCGCGGCCAGCCGGGACAGATGCCGCTGGACGGTGCCCGCGTCGCCGCGGGAGACGGGGCCGGTGAGCGCGTCGTCGCCGAGGCGCAGCGCGTTCTCCAGGGCCGCGCGCAGCAACGGGGCGAGCACCTTCTCCGGACGGGCCACCCCGGCGTCCCGCAGCCGGTCGGTCGCCTCGTTCACCAGGGTCACCAGATGGTTCGCGCCGTGCGCCAGCGCGGCGTGGTACAGCGGACGGTCGGTCTCGCCCACCCACTCGGGCACGCCACCCAGGTCGGCGACCAGCCGGGCGGCCAGCGGGCGCAGCTCCGCCGGGGCGGTCACCCCGTACGAAATGCCGTCGAGGCGTGCCAGGTCGTCCGGCGTACCGGTGAAGGTCATGGCCGGGTGCAGGGCGAGCGGCCGGGCGCCCACCGCGACCGCCGGCGCCAGCACGGCCAGCCCGTGTGCGCCGGAGGTGTGCGCGACCACCTGACCCGGGTGCAGCGCGCCCCGCTCGGCGAGGTCGGCGACCACCCCGGCCAGCGCGTCGTCCGGTACCGCGATCAGCAGCAGGTCGGCGGCCGCGTGGGCGACGGCGGAGACCGGCCGGCGGGGCACCTCGGGCAGCAGCAGGGCGAGGCGCGCTCGGCTGGCCCCGGATTCGCCGGTGACGGCGACCACGTGGTGCCCGGCGGCGGCGAGTGCGGCGCCCAGCACGGCGCCGACGCGGCCGGCGCCGACGACACCGACGGTGAGCAGACGGGAGGTGGCGCGGGCGCCGGGAACGGCGCGATCCCGCGATGCGGCAGGCCCGTGCGGGGCGGCCGGACGCGGGCGCAGCGGTGCGCTCATGACGACGATCCAGTCCTCGAGAAGGGGTACCGGTCGATCGCAAGTATGCGCCCGGCCCGCCGAACCGGGACAAGCATGTGTGAAAACCTTCACCACCGAAGGAAGGGCCTCTCAGCCGGTGACCGTAGGGTCGGCACGGCGACGCATGCTGAACCCGAGGAGAACGATGTCGATCCGGTGGCGGGACGCGATGAGCGACGCCCTCTACGGGCCGGACGGCTTCTTCGTCTCCGGCGCCGGGCCGGCCGACCACTTCCGGACCAGCGTGCACGCCTCGCCAGCCTTCGCCACCGCCCTGCTACGCCTTCTCACGCAGGTCGACACGGCCCTCGGCCACCCTGCCCGTCTCGATGTCGTCGACGTCGGGGCCGGGCGGGGGGAGTTGCTGCGCACCCTGCTCAGGCTCGTCTCGTCCGAGGACGCCGTCGGGCTCGCGGTGGGGGTTTCCGGGGAGCCCACCCGCTCCGGGCGGTCAGGCTTGATCCCTCCGCGGACGGGCTCCCCGGAAACCCTGACTCCCACGACCTCCGCCCGTCCGTCGGGCGACGAGCCGTCGTCGGTCGCCGTCCGTCCGTCGCTCGCGGAACGAGTGCGCTTCACAGCAGTCGAGTACGCAACCAGGCCCAAAGACCTCCCGCAAGAGATCAACTGGGTGTCCGAGATCCCGGATGAGATCACGGGGGTGTTGCTGGCAACCGAGTGGTTGGACAACGTCCCACTGGACGTCGCGGTGCACACCGAGGACGGCTGGCGATACCTGCTGGTCGACCCCGGCAGTGGTGCCGAGACGGTTGGTGACTTGGTCACTCCCGCTGATCTTGCCTGGCTCAAGAGGTGGTGGCCCACGAGCCCGCCCACCGCAGACCGTGATCCGACCTCGACGGACGCGACCAGCACAAGCGAGTCGGGTTTCCGGGCAGCCCGGCCGGCGCAGGGATCAAGCCTGACCGCCCGGAGCCGGCCGGGCTGCCCGGAAACCCCCCACAGCAACCACAGACGGGCCGAGATCGGCCGGACCAGGGACGAGGCCTGGGCGAACGCCGTGAAAAAGATCGAACGCGGGTTGGCCGTCGCTGTCGACTACGGGCACCTGCGGGAGAGCAGGCCGGTCGACGGGACGCTGACCGGGTACCGGGCTGGGCGGCAGGTGCCTCCGGTGCCGGACGGAACGACGGACGTGACCGCGCACGTGGCCATGGACTCGGTCGCCTCCGCCGGTGCGGCGGTCGCCCGGTGCGCGTACTCCCTGGTCTCGCAGTCCGAGGCGCTGCGTGCGCTCGGGGCCGACGGCGGCCGACCGCCGCTGAGCCTGGCCGGCACCGACCCGGCCGGCTACGTGCGGGCGCTGGCCGCCGCGTCGGCGGTGGCCGAGCTGACCGACCCGGCCGGGCTCGGCGGGCACTGGTGGCTGCGCCAACCGGTCGGCATCCCGCTCGCTCCGGCCGTGGCACGATGACGGGCATGACCACCGACGCCGGGGCCCTCCGTGAACTGACCGTCGGCACCGGTGCCGGCCTGGTCGCCGGCACCGGCGATCAGCAGCTCGGCACCGACATGGTGCTGAACATCGGCCCGCAGCACCCTTCCACCCATGGCGTGCTGCGGCTGAAGCTGGTGCTCGACGGCGAGCGGGTGATCGCCTGCGAACCGATCGTCGGCTACATGCACCGGGGCGCGGAGAAGCTCTTCGAGGTACGCGACTACCGGCAGATCATTGTGCTGGCCAACCGGCACGACTGGCTGTCGGCGTTCTCCAACGAGCTGGGTGTGGTGCTCGCGGTGGAGCGGCTGATGGGCATGGAGGTGCCCGAGCGTGCCACCTGGCTGCGGATGGCCCTCGCGGAGCTGAACCGGGTGCTCAACCACCTGATGTTCCTCGGCTCCTACCCGCTGGAGATCGGCGCGATCACGCCGGTCTTCTACGCCTTCCGGGAGCGGGAGACCATCCAGGCGGTCATGGAGGAGGTCTCCGGGGGCCGGATCCACTACATGTTCAACCGGGTGGGCGGCCTCAAGGAGGAGGTGCCGTACGGCTGGACCGGCCGGGCCCGCGCCGCGATCGGCGAGGTACGCCGGCGGCTGCCCGACCTGGACCACCTGATCCGGCGCAACGAGATCTTCCTGGCCCGGACGGTGGGCGTCGGGGTGCTGTCCGCCGCGGACGCCGCCGCGTTCGGCGCGTCCGGGCCGGTGGCCCGGGCCTCCGGGCTCGACCTGGACCTGCGCCGCGACGATCCCTACCTGGCCTACGACGAGTTGGACGTGCCGGTGGTGACGAAGACCGCCGGGGACTGCCACGCCCGGTTCGAGGTGCTGCTGGACCAGGTGTACGCCTCGCTGGACCTCGCCGAGCAGTGCCTGGAGCGGGTGGACCAACTGACCGGACCGATCAACACCCGCCTGCCGAAGGTGCTCAAGGCGCCGGAGGGACACACCTACGCCTGGACCGAGAACCCGCTCGGCATCAACGGCTACTACCTGGTGTCGCGGGGCGAGAAGACGCCCTGGCGGTTGAAGCTGCGCACCGCGTCGTACGCCAACGTGCAGGCGCTGGCCACCCTGCTCCCCGGCTGCCTGGTGCCGGACCTGATCGCCATCCTCGGTTCGATGTTCTTCGTGGTCGGGGACATCGACAAGTAGTACCGGGCTGACGGTCAGCGCCAGCGGTCGTCGGCCGGGGCGCCCCCGGCACGCGGCACGTCGTCCTGCGGCGGGTAGCCGTACCGCTCGTCGACCCGGCGCCGGCCGGCCCGCTCCGGTACGGGCTCCGCCTGGTGGCCGCGCTGGCGCGGTGGGCGCCACTCGTCCGGCACCGGCACACCGCCCACCGGCAGCGCCGGCCGGTCCGCCGGCCCGTCCCGCCAACCGCCGCCGCGCTCGTGTCGGCGCGCCGGCTCGTCCCGGTGGTACGGCTCGCGCTCGTCGTACCGGCGCGGCTCGTCGTAGCGGCGCGCGTCCTCGTGCCCGCGCGGCTCGTCGTAGCGGCGCGCGTCCTCGTGCCGGCGGGGGTCCTCGTGGCGGACGGAGGCCCAGCGGTCGGCCATCCGGTACTCGGTGCCCGTGGCGTCGGCGTGCACCTCGGCGCGGCGCTCCCCGACCCGCATCTCACGGCCGTTGTCGTCGTCCCGCACGGCGGCCCACCGGTCACCGGCGCGCAGCTGCGACCAGTACTCACCGGTGTCGTCGGCCCGCAGGGCCGGTCCGGGCTGCGACTCGGCGGTCGCTAGGTCAGGCTCGCGCTGCTCCGACCAGCCGCGGTCGTCAGGCTGCGCGTACGCGTCGCGTGGATCATCCCACTCCGGCTCGTCGCGGCGGGCCGTCCAGCCGGGCTCATCCCGGGTCGCCGCCTGCGCGCCCCGGGAACGCTCCTCCGCGCCGCCCCGGGTCCACTCCTGCGCCGGCGGAGACCACTGGCCGGCGTACCCGCCGCCGTACCGCCCGCCCGGCTCGGCCGGACCGCCGTCGACGACGGTGTGTCGGGTGGTGACGTGGACCGTCTCGGTGTGCCGCACCACGCCGACCTGGCGGTGCGCCGCCTCGGGGCGGTCGTGCTCCCGAGGTCGGGGCACGGAGCCGTACCCGGCGGCCGGTCGCGCCGCGCCGTACGCGGCGGCCGGTCGCTCAGTGCCGTACCCGGCGGCTGGTCGCTCAGTGCCGTACCCGGCGGCCGGTCGCTCCGTGCCGTACCCGGCGGCCGGCTGCTCGGCGCCGTAGAACCCGCCGCTGACCGGCGGCTCGGCGTCGGGGGCCGCCTGATACGGCGGCTCGTCATCGTCCGCGCGCTCGGGGTGGCCCCGGCGAGCACCGGCGTGCTCCGGAGGCGACATCCGGCCGCGACCGGCCGGGGCGTCGCCGGGCACCGACACGCGGCTGCGGGCGACCGGAACTTCGTCCACCGGCTCGCCGACCGGGACCCGGGCCCGACCGGCACCCGCCGGTTCGGCGGGAGCGGCGCCGGCGAGCGCGGCGCCGCTGGCGTCGAGGCGGCGGCGGACGGCGATGACGCCCTCCTGGGCCCGCTGTGCCTGGTCGAGCGCCTGGTTACCGCGTTGCGCGGCGGCGACGATCTCGGCGCGCAACTCCCGGCGGAGCTCCTCGATCTCGTCCAGCAGCTCGTCGGCTCGCGCCGAGGCGTCCTCACCGTCGGATCGCAGCGCGATGGAGAGGCCGATCAGCACCACCGCCAGGATGGCGAGCACCGCCGCGAAGCGCAGCGGGCCGTTGCCGTCGGCGACCAGCAGAATCAGCGCCGCCACCGGAGCGAGGGCCACGCCGGCCCAGAAGAGCATGGTCAGCAGCGGCGGTTGACGCCGGGCATCGGGGGCGACCGGGGCTGGCATGGCTGTGCAGCCTACCGAGGATCCCCGCTCAGGGGAACGGACCGGTGAGGCGCACCGGCCGGGCGCGGGCGTACTGACGTGACGACGCCCCCGACCTGGTGCGGTCGGGGGCGTCGTCGACGCCTCAGGAGGTGCTCAGCTGGTGGCGAAGGCGCCGTCCGACGAGAAGATCAGGCCCACGCTGATAGCGCCCGTACGCAGCCCGTTCTTGGTCAGCGGCCCGCCCTGGTCGAGCGAGGAGAAGGAGCCCACGGACAGCCCGTACGTCTTCTCCAGGCCCGGCTTGCAGAACGGGCGCTGCTGGCACTCCGGCGGGCCACCCAGCACGGTCGCGTTGCCCGAGCACTTCGCGGCCAGCTCGGACAGGGTCCGCACGCCGTACTTGTCGGCGAACGCCTGCGTGACCGCGAAGGCGTTCTGGTCCTGTGCGGCGGCCGGCGCGCCGAAGGTGATGCCCACCTTGTCGCCTTCGGCCTTCAGCGCGGTCACGGTGTTGTTGATGTCGGGCGAGGAGACCGGCTGGGCGTTGGGGCCGTTGGCCTTGGTGTTGAGGAACTCCGCCATGGTCGCCGCGTACTCCGGGACGACCTGGACCTCGCCCTTCTCCAGCGCCGGCTCGTAGAGCTCCCGGTTGCCGATCTGCTGCACCTTGACCTGGTAGCCGGCGGCGGTGAGCGCGATCCGGTACAGCTCGCCCAGGGTCTGGCTCTCGGCGAAGTTGCCCGCTCCCACCACGATCTCGCCGCCCGGGCCCTTGGCGATGCCCGCGGTGACGTTGTTGGCGGAGGCGAACTCCTCGGCCGCCACCTTGGGGGTCTTGCGGTCGTCGTTGACGGCCTTGTTGAGCTGGATCAGCTTCGGCGTGTCGAGCGCGGCCGAGACCTTGTCCAGCGCGGCGATCAACTGCGGGTTGGCCGCCTTGCTGTTGACCGCCGGAATGACGTTGTCGGAGTTCTGGAGCTTCTTGTCGTCCTGCAGGGCGATGAGCTGCTGCCCGGCGACCGGGGCGCACCCGGCACCGGAGGCGCTCTGCTGGGGCGCGTCGGTGCCGGACGAGCCGGCGCCACCGCACCCGGTCAGAAGCCCTGCCGCAGCGACAGCGCCGACCGCGCCGATCGCCAGACGTGTACGTGCGCGCATGTGCCCGCCTTCCGTGTCCCGGCGCGACCCGTCCCGGGCCGGCCGCGTGTCCGACGGGCGATCCTGACTGTCGGCCGCCCGCGAATGTCCACCCAACATCCTCCGCGACCGACCGACAACCTGAGGTGGACTTCGTCACCGCTTCGTCACCGCCCGACTCGCTGCCGGTCGCCGGGCCGGGACACCACTCACCCAAACGGTGCGTCCGTCGGACGGGCCGGGGCAGATCAGGCGCGGCCGGTCGCGTCGGCGGGCCGGGGCCGACCCGAGCGTTGCCGGTCACGCCGCAGCGGACGGGGGGTGACCAGCCGTTCAACGCCGCCCAGGACGACCTCGGCCAGCAGGGCGAGCCCGGCCACGAGCACGCCGCCGGCCAGGATCTGACCCCCGCCTGCCGCGATGCTCAGACCGAAGCCGGTACGGATGATCTCGCCGAGGCCGCCCCCGTTGACGAACGAGGCCAACGCGGTGGTGGCGATCACCTGCACGGCGGCGGTCCGGAACCCGGCGGCCAGGTAGGGCACCGCGAGCGGCAGCTCCACCCGCCGCAGGACCTGCCCCCCGGACAGGCCCATCCCGCGGGCCGCGTCGAGCGCCTCCACGTCGGCCTGGCGTACGCCGGTGTACGCGTTGGCCAGCAGCGGCGGAACGGCGAAGACGGCCAGCGCCACCACCACCGGCGTGCGGCCGAAGCCGAGGAAAGTCAGCGGCAGGATGGTCAGCAGCGCGAGGGTGGGGATGGCCAGGGTGGCGTTGGACACCAGCACGACCAGGCCACCACCCCGCCCGGTGTGGCCCAGCCAGAGTCCGAGCGGCCAGGCCACCAGGCAGCCGAGCGCCACCGCAGCCGCGGAGATCTCCAGATGCTCGCCGAGCCGCTGCAGGATGCCGCCGGGATTGGTCCAGTTCAGGGGGTCGTTGAGCCACAGCACCGCCTGCTGCACCGGGCTCGCCGCGACACTCACCGGACGCCCCGGGCGGACCAGGGGGTGACCAGCCGGCCCACGAGGACCAGCAGCAGGTCCAGCAGCACCGCGAGCGCCACGCAGAGCACCGTGCCGGTCATGATCTCGGCCTTGTAGAGGTTGTTCTGGAAGCCCGCGAAGATCAGCTGACCGAGCCCGCCGTGCCCGACCAGCACGCCCACGGTGACCAGCGCGACCGTCGACACGGTGGCCAGCCGCAGCCCGGTCATGATGCCCGGGACCGCCAGCGGCAGGTCGATCCGGAACAGTCGGCCCCACCGGCCGTAGCCCATGCCCTCGGCGGCCTCGCGAACCTCGGGCGGCACCTGGTTGAGCCCTGCCACCACGTTACGGACGATCAGCAGCAGCGCGTACAGGACCAGACCGACCAGCACGGTGGCGGCGCCGGTGCCCAGGTAGGGCGCGATGAACGCGAACAGCGCCAGGGACGGAATGGTGTAGATCACGCCGGTGACGCCGAGGATCGGCCCGGCCAGCGGGCGGAACCAGTACGCGACCACGGACAACGGCAGGGCGATCAGCACCGCGAACAGCACCGCGCGCCCGGTGAGCGAGGCGTGTTCACCCAACGCCGCGAGGATCGTGTCAGAGTTGTCCCGCACGTACTGCCAGGAGAACCAGGGGTTACCCGGGTCGGCCAGGTAGCTCAGGCGGAAGGACATACGTGGACGTTACCCCGGAGGCTGCCGGTGGGGCCCAGTCCCCTCGTGCGGCGTCGATCTCCCTGCAGGGCATCCAGAAGCGCTACCCGAACGGCACCGAAGCCGTCCGGGAACTCAGCCTGGAGGTCAAGGCCGGCGAACTGGTGGTGCTGATCGGCCCGTCCGGCTGCGGCAAGTCGACGGTGCTCCGCATGGTCAACCGGCTGATCGAGCCGACCGCCGGGCGGATCATGCTCGGCGACGAGGACGTCACCGACGTCGACCCGGTGCGGTTGCGCCGCCGGATCGGCTACGTGATCCAGAACGTCGGGCTGTTTCCACACCAGACGGTCCGGGCGAACGTCGCCACCGTGCCCGGGCTGCTGGGCTGGTCCCGCGACCAGACCCGGGCCCGGGTCGACGAGCTGCTCGACCTGGTCGGATTGGACCCGGCCCAGTTCGGTCGCCGCTATCCGCACGAACTGTCGGGCGGGCAGCGGCAGCGGGTCGGGGTGGCTCGCGCGCTCGCCGCGGATCCCGTGGTGCTCCTGATGGACGAGCCGTTCTCGGCCGTCGACCCGATCGTCCGGGCCCGCCTCCAGGAGGAGTTCCTCCGACTCCAGGCCGAGGTCCGCAAGACGATCCTGCTGGTCACCCACGACCTCGACGAGGCGGTCCGGCTGGGCGACCGGATCGCGGTGCTCTCCCAGGGCGGGCACCTGGAGCAGTACGACACGCCGGCCGCCCTGCTGGGCGCGCCCGCCACGCCGTTCGTGCGCGAGTTCGTCGGGGCCGACCGGGGCATCCGCCGGCTGGCGGTCACCCAGCTCGACCGGGACGCGCTGGAGCCGGTGCCCGGCGACGCCGAGGCGGACCTGCCCACCGTGCCGCTGGAGGGCTCCGCGTACGACGCGCTGGCGGTGCTGCTCACCTCGGGACGGGACCGGCTCGTGGTGACCGACGGCGGCCGCCCGGTGGGCGCGCTCAGTCGGCAGCGTCTGCTCGACCTCGGCCGCGTGGCGGGCTGACCCGCTCCGGCTCGGCCGGTCGGGTCAGGCCCGGCCGCCGAGGCTGGCGGTGCCGATGATCCAACCGGAGAGGAAGCCGTAGCCGGCACCCGCGCTGGCGTCCTGCAACGCGCCCAGCAGCGACGGGTCCGGGCCGAACGGCGTCGCCAGCACGGCGGCGAGCCCACCGGCCAGCACGTACGCGGCCCAGCCGGAGAAGAACTGGCTCACCGAGCCGGGCACCCGGGCCACCTGGGCGGCGGGCAGCAGATAGAGCAGGGCCACCGCGACGACCACCAGCAGAACGGCCCGCAGGTCGGCGGCGAGCAACCCGCCGGGCTGCCCGTCCGCGTCCAGCCGCCAGGCAGGCCAGGCGAGCAGGCGCAGGTAGTAGTCGCCGGCCGACGCCGGGTCGGTCCGCGTGCCGGCCCATCCGGTGTACGCCGGACTCCCGCAGATGCCGACCAGCAGCAGCACGGCGAGCGCGCCGGTGCCGGCGGCCGTCCCGTAGCGGCTGACCGGGCCGCTGCGGTGAAAGAGCCCTCTCATCCGTCCCGGGCCCGCGCCGACCGGCCGGGCGGACCTGGACTGCCCCGACCGGCTCAGTGCTTCTGCAGGTAGTCGATGAAGGCGGCCCGCAGCAGCGGCTCCGTCTCCTCGTACCCGTGACCGGTCAGCTCCCGCCACAGCGCGTTGGCCTCGTCGATGATCGGGCCGATCGAGTTCGGCGCGCCGTCCAGGACCGTCGCCTCGTCCGCGTTCGGCAGGTGCCGCAGAACCGAGAAGTAGAAACCGACGTCACGGTTCTCCCGGGCCAGGGCGAACGCCCGCTCCCGCAGTTCCTCGGTGGACAACGCGTCGAGTTCCTCGAACGAGGCTCCGCCGGGGGTGGCGGCAGGTGTGTCGGTCATGCCGCCGAGCCTAACGGTCGAGATCAGCTCCGGCTCGGCGGACGCGGCACGGCTCACCGCTCACCGGCGTCCCACCGGCGCGGGCTGTCCTCCCAGCGCGGATCGCGCCACGGGTCGATCGGCTCCGGCTCGGCGGGCGTCGGCAGGGTGGGGGGCCAGTTGCCGACCGGCTGCGACGGCGGCATCGTCCAGCCCGTGCTGATCGTGCCGTCGCCGACCGGCTCGGGCCGGTCGGGGCTGCCCGGCCGGGGCCGTCCGTACGTCTCGACCAGGCGGGTGACCAGCAGTCCGACGCCGAGCGCGACGCCGCCGACCGTCCAGTGGTCGACCGTCCAGCCGCGCGCCGGCGCGTAGGCCTGAAAGACGGTGACCAGTCCCACCGCCAGCAGGGTGCCGAACAGGCCGCCCCGACGGCCGTACGCGCTGGTGCCACCGAGCAGGGCCACCCCGATCGCCAGCACGGTCCAGTCCAGCCCGGGGTCGGGCGTGACCGGCCCGGGGCCGTTGGCGGCGAGCAGAACACCGGCGAGGGCGGCGAGCACGGAGGAGCAGACCAGGGCGAGCGCCGTGACCACGGCAGCCACCACCCCCCGGCGACGGGCCGGATCGGTGACCGGGCGGTACCGGCCGACCAGCCGGCGGATCGCCCGGATGGCGCCGAACAGCCCACCGAGGACCGCCAACGCGGCGAAGCCCGCGAACAGGTAGCCGGAGGTGCGCGCAGGGTCGTAGTCGCCCTGCACCAGCACGGGCCCCGACCGGCGTTCGATGTACACCACCACCCCGGCCGCACCCGCGAGACTGGCCGCCCAACCCGGCACGTGCAGCACCACCACGGCCAGCGCCAGCGCCAGGCCGCCGAGCGCGGCGACCGCGACCGCCGGGCCGACGGACGCCGCCAGACCCTGGTCACCCTGCTCCGCGTAGTGCAGCGCGGCGGCGACCGCGATCGGACCGACGGCCAGGTTCGGGGCGGCGGTACGCAGGCTCAGCCCGGCGGCGAGCGCGAGCAGCCCGAGCCCGACCAGGCCGACCAGCAGGGTGCGCAGGTTGTCGCCGCGCAGCGCGTCCGAGTCGGCCCGCCAGAGCAGCCAGCCCAGAGTGGCGAGACCGGCCAGCAGCAGGATCTCCCACACCAGGTGCACGCCGATGCGGTCCTGACCGGGCTCACCTTGACCGGGGTCGTCGAAGACGTTCTCCAGAACGGCGGCGGGCACCCCGGACGAGGGCTCGACCGACCCTTCTCGGCCCGCTTCTTCGTACCCCATTACGCCGCCTCCCCAGTGACCGGCCGTTTCCGGTCCGGTTGGCGGACGGACCGGGGCGGCCGTTGCTCTCCGATCGCAGGCACCGTACCCGCGCCCGGAGCCGGGCGTAACCCCCTGTCAGAGGCTGTCGGGAGACCCCACAGCCTCTCAACGCTGGCCGGGGCGGCTCTCCCGCTGGTCGGGCTCACGCTCGTCGTCCGGACGCTCCGGCACCCGGCAGGAGCGCTCGAGCCAGAGCGCGGCGCCCACCAGCGCCAGCGAGGCGAGCAGGCCACCCCCGGCGGCCGGTCGGTCCTCCGTGGCGGCCCGCGTGGTCTCGACGAAGAGCCAGCCGGCCAGCCCGGCGTAGAAGCCGGCGAAAATGGCCGCGGCGAGCGCCGACGCCTTGGCCAGCACCACGAACCGGGCGACCATCAGCGGGTTGACCGGATCGCGGCCGGGCTTGCGCTCGATCCGGCCCCGGGTGTTGATCGCAACGTACGCCTCCAGCACGGCGAGCGCGGCCAGTGTCACCACCGGCAGCCAGGGCAGCCGGGGGATGCCGCTGTAGTAGAGGGTGCTGATCAGCAGCCAGGCCACCGCCGCCGCGGCCAGGGCGGCCACGACCAGGGTGGAGATCCGGGTGGGGCCCATCCGCGACCGGTCCGGGCCCGGCCCGCCCGGTGGTGGGGACTTCGCCTGCGTCATGCCGGCCGGCTCCGCTCGGTCATGCCGTCGACTCTAACGCCAAGTCCGGTCGCGGACGCAGATCCAGCGCGTCGTCGGCGGCCGGGCCGGCGGTGAGCAGGTCGGTCAGCCAGCCGTGACCGGGCAGCCGCCCGTACGGCTGGATGTCGATCCACGGTCGCAGCACGAAGGCGCGCAGGTGCGCCCGGGGATGCGGCAGGGTCAGCTCGGGGTCGTCGCTGAGCACCGGCTCGTCGTCGTCGCCCCAGACCGCGATCACGTCCACGTCGAGGGTGCGCGGCCCGAACCGCCGCTGTTGGTCACGGACCCGGCCGGCCGCGCGCTCCGCGGCCCACGCCCGCTCCAGCCAGTCGCGTGGGGTCGCGGCGTCGTCCTGGGCCAGCAGCACCGCGTTGAGGTACGCCGGCTGATCGGCGTCGCCCCACGGTGGAGTCTCGTACACGCCGGAGAGCACCAGCACGGCGTCGCCGAGCGTGGCGACGGCCGTACGCAGGTGGCCCAACCGGTCGCCCAGGTTGCTGCCGAGCGAGAGCACGGCCCGGGTCACCGGGCACGCGTCCGGGTCATGGTGACGGCCACGTCGGTGAAGGTGTGCGGCACCGGCGCCTCCGGCTTGTGCACGGTGACGGTGGCGCTGGCGACCCGCTCGTCGGCCAGGCAGATCGTGAGCAGCCGGTCGGCGAGGGTCTCGATCAGGTTGACCGGCTCGCCGGTCACCACGGCGACCAGACGTTCGGCCAGCTCGCCGTAGTGGACGGTGGCGGTGACGTCGTCGCTGGCGGCGGCCGGGGCGAGGTCCAGTTCCAGCACGGCGTCGACGACGAAGTCCTGCCCCTGGACCCGTTCGAAGTCGTACACGCCGTGCCGACCCCGGGCTCGCAGGCCGGTCAGCTGGATCCGGTCGGTCATCGCTGTCCCTCTCGCTCGTGGCCGGCAGGGGCGGGGACCATCCGCGGACGGCCGGTGGCGACCCAGACGGCCAGCGCGTCGGCGGTGGCGCGGACGTCGTGTACGCGTACCCCCCAGGCGCCCGTCGCGACCGCCAACACGCTGGTGGCGACGGTGGCCGCCTCCCGCTGCGCGGTGGGTCGCGGTGTCCCGTCCGGGGCGGCGAGCAGTCGGCCGAGGTAGGACTTGCGGCTCGCGCCGAAGAGCAGCGGGTATCCGAGGTCGAGCAGCTCCGGCAGGCGGGCGCTCAGCTCCCAGTTGTGCGCGGCCGTCTTGGCGAAACCGAGGCCGGGGTCGATGACGATGCGGTCGGCGGCCACGCCGGCGGCCAGCGCCGCGTCGATCCGCTGGGTCAGCTCGGTCCGGACATCGGCCACCACGTCCGTGTAGCTGGCCAGCTCGCGCATCTCCCGCGAGTGGCCACGCCAGTGCATCAGCACCCAGGGGCAGCCGGCGTCGCGGACCACCCGGGCCATGTCCAGGTCGGCCAGCCCGCCGGAGACGTCGTTGACGACGACCGCGCCAGCACCCAGCGCGGCCTCGGCGACCCGGGCGCGGCTGGTGTCGATGCTGACCGGCACTCCGGCGGCGGTCAGCTCGCGGATGACCGGCAGGACCCGGTCGGCCTCGGTCGCCGCGTCGATCCGCTCGGCGCCTGGGCGGGTCGACTCGCCGCCGATGTCGACCAGGTGCGCCCCGGCCGCGCGCAGACGGACGCCATGTCCGACGGCCGCGTCGAGGTCGGCGTACCGTCCGCCGTCGGAGAAGGAGTCCGGTGTGACGTTGAGGACGCCCATCACCACCGGGCCCGGGGCCCGCACCAGATCGGTCACGAGTAGACGGTACCGGTGGTGTCGGTGCACCCGACCAACCCGGGTCGACCCCCGAACCACCATCCCTGACGTGCGCATTGGAACAGGTGTACGATCGGTCGTCCGGGCAGTATCAGGCAGTCCCTTCGCGGCTTGTCGCAATCCGGGGCGGCCCGTACGCTTTGGAATTGGCCAGCATCGAGATGGCGAAGCCTGGAGGGAGGGCCGAAGCGGGGAAAAACCGCCCAAAGCTCACCACTCTCCGTGGTGAGTAACGAACGCAGGGTCGAGAACGCTGCGCCCTGTGAGCACTTTTCCCGCCAGGCTTGCCTATTGCACCGCCGCGGCACCGCCGGCCGCGCTATGGGGAGGTTCCAGTGATCGCCTTCGAGCTCATGGAGACGGCGTCGTCCGGCGTCGCCCACGCGCTCTCCACCCTGGCGTCAGCTCCGCTCGCCGAGCCGGCACCGAAGGGGATCGACACCAACAGTGTGGTCACCTTCTTCGCCAGCAAGATCGCGCCAATCCTGCTCGCCGTCCTGGGCGTCATCTTCATCGGGCGGGCCAGCCGGGGCGAGATATCCAAGGTGCTGACCAGCTCCGCGATCGCGATCGTCGGGCTGGCCTTCATCGCCGGCGCGGCCACACTCTTCTTCGTCGGCGATTACCTGATCGACCTGATCTTCGAATAGGCGCGTTCCCAGATGCGGCTGCGCACCGACGACGACATCTACCGGGCCCGCCTGGTCTACCTCGGGCCGCCCGGCTACACCCTTCCGGTCCACCTGCCGTACGCCCAGTACGGGCTCTTCATGCTGCTCGTCCCCCTCTACATGTTCATCCACTGGCTGTTCACGCTGACGGTCGAGCTCTTTCCGGCCTGGGAGATCGCGCTCGCCATCGTGACCACGTCGTTCATCTTCCGGCACGTCGACCCGGACCGGCCGGCGCGGGTGGTCATCCGCACCGCGCTGACCGACTGGCGACGCACCCGGGAGCCGGCGGTCGAGCAGCGCGACCCGCGCCTGGTCGGCAGCCGGATCAGGATCCGGGAGGAGCTGGCATGACCGGGCGTACGCCGAGCGGTCCGTCGCACGACGCGGGTGAGGCGGTCGAATGAGTCGCTCTTCCACGCCGGGTCCCCCGGCCGGCCGTCCGGCCGTGCCGGCAGGTCACCGTGCGCAGTCATTTGACTACACCGAAGGCGAGGACGAGGTCGCGCTCGATCCCGCGCTGGTGACCTCGCCCGGGCACGGCGCGGTCGGAGTCTTCCAGGCTCCCCGGCCGGTGCCCCGCCGGACACCGCCCGCCGAGCCCAGCGCGGTGTCGGCCGGCGAGAACGCCGACATCGACTCCCCGTTCCTCGATCTCTTCGGCGCGTCCCGACCGGGTGCGGCGCGTGCCGTGCCGGCCGCCCCGGCGCCCCGGGAGCAGCCGGCGATCCCACAGCAGCAACCGGCCGCCACCGAACCGACCCGGCCGGCGCACCGGGCGCCGGACCGGGCACCCGACCTGGAACCGCCCTGGAACCCCGGGGATGCGCCCACCAGCAGCGGGCGGACCGTCGAGCCGCGGCGTGGCGGCGGCAACCCGGCCGGCGAGGCCCGGGTGCCGCACCAGGCCGGCGACCGGCTGCCGATGCTCCGGCGACCGAGCGAGGCCGACCCGATCGCCGAGGGCGCGCCGACGTCGTCGGCCGCCGGCGCGACGACCCGGCCGTCCAGCGCGGCGCCAGCGGGCCGCCCGA
>NZ_RCVI01000342.1:0-99146 GCF_003667455.1 Micromonospora sp. CV4
GGTGCGCGTACCGCCGGAGTGGTGGGCCGGGGCGGGGCCGGCGGTGGCGGAGCCCAGGGCGACGCGGCGGCCGAGGGACTGCCCGCCGACGGGCGCATCGCGGCCAGAGTCGCCAGGGAGAGCGTCGGACCGGACAGCGCGGAGCGTGTCCCGGCATCGTCCGCCGGAACGGGACCGGGAGAGCGGTCATCCGGGGCGAGCCGGGGTGCCGGCGGCGCCGGGCGCCGCTCGGCCGGCGCGGGAGCGGCTTCGCCGAGGTAGTGGCGTGCGGCGCGTACCGCCGGGTGGTGCTCCCCGAGCACGGCGGGTCCGGCGGTGGCGACGCGGGCGTAGTTGCGGCGGGCCTCGTGGCGGTTGCCCAGCTCCTCGGCGACCTCCGCGAGTTCGAAGGCGAGCGCGAGCATCGCGGGATCGGAGTGCTCCCAGCGCCGCTCGCCCGCGGCGAAGGCCTCCTCCAGCAGTCGGCGGGCGGCGAGCGGGTCGTCCGCCTCCCGGTGCAGCCGGGCCAGCAGATGCGCCGTGTGCAGGACCTCGGGGTGGTCCTCGCCGTACGACGGGCGGGCGGATCCGACGGCCTCCGTGAGCAGCTGCTTGGCGGCGCTGAGGTCGCCAGCAGCGCGCAGGGCGAGGGCCCGGTGCTGGGCGGCAGCCAGAGGAGAGGGATGGGGCACGTGGCAATGCTGCCGTCAGACGGGTGCCGGACGCTACCCGGACACGCCTTCAGCGGTTCGTCGGTGACCCCTCGCGAGGCGGTCTGAGCAGCGGTGGGAGCGCCTCGATGGAGGGGCCGGATGGCGATGTGCATGATCCACGAGTGGCGTGTACAGTAACTCCCCGTGCGGCCCGCTGGGCCGACCCTCGGGTGTCAAGATCATCCAGGTCGGCGAGGTAGGCTGAACGAGCAAGTCCGGGTGGCGGAATGGCAGACGCGCTAGCTTGAGGTGCTAGTGCCCGTATAGGGCGTGGGGGTTCAAGTCCCCCCTCGGACACAAACCATAACCCCGCGGTGCGCGCTGAGATCCACTACAGCGCGCACCGTTTGCGTTTCTGTCTGGTAGGTCAGCCGGAGGCCTAGCTGCTGGTAGGCCTCGGCCTCGTCGGCGGGATCGGCGTCGCGGAGCACGGTGGTGATGTCGCCGAGCGCGTTCACCAGGGTCGTGATTTCTGCTCGGCTCATCCTGCGCGGGGCGGCGTCCGTGTTCGCCCGTCGTGTATACCAGCCGTTGCGGCGGGTCACCACAGCTCATCCAGGGCCGCGATCTGCTTGCGGAGGGTTCGGGCGTCCTGCGGAGGCAGGACGGCGACGGCGACGTCCAGGATCCAGCGCACCTCGGGCGGGTTCGGACAGCACTCCGTCACTCCGCAGCCGGCAGTCGGGTCCCACAAGCGACGCCAGGGGTGGCGCACGAGCCATGACCAGGTCCCCAGTGCATCAGACACGGCCTGGTCCCAGAGGCGGGTGCGTTCGAGGTAGGCGATGGCCTTCAAGCCGCGGGCCGAGAGCCCGCGGATGACAGACGTTGACCCGTCAAGCGGTCGGCGGTAGATGAAGTACCCGGTTGCCTGTCGTGGTTCCCCACGCGCTTTCGGGTCGCTTGGTGCCGCATCCCCAACTGGCGTTGGGGGTACATGCCGTCGATGCGCTTACATCCTGGTGAGGTCGAGGCCGTTGGTTGGCGGGTTGTGACCGTGTTCGACGCCGTCCGGCAGCTACGCGATGCATCACCAGACGTCACCGGGCGTCCGCGGCTGATCGCCATCGATGGCCGCGGGGGTGCAGGCAAAACGACCCTGGCTGGGAGGCTGCGAAAGGTGGAACCCCACTCCGCCATCGTGCACACCGACGACGTGGCCTGGAACCACGCCTATTTCGACTGGGGCGCCGTACTCAGCGAGAACATCCTGCAACCTCTGCATCGCGGGGAATCGGTGGACTTCCGTCCCGACGCCTGGATCAGTCACGATCGGTCCGGATCGATCACCGTTCCCGCCGGCCTTGACGTCGTTTGGGTCGAGGGCACCGGCATCATCCGGGAAGAAGTCGCCCCGTGGTTGGACGCCTCGCTCTACCTGCAGGGCGATCTTGATGAACAAGAGCGCTTGCTGGTTCGTCGCGACGGCAACTCGTCCGAACAGCAGGAGCACGTGGCGAACTGGCTGAGGGAGGAAGTGCCCTTCATGCTGCGAGAACAGCCGTGGCTCCGAGCCACCCTGATCGTCGCGGGCCCTTCACGGATGGCCCACGACCCGGACACCGAACTGGTCGTAGCCCCACCCATCAGCCCCTAGCACGCGTTCTCAATATCAATCTTCCGCACTCTCATGCCGCCGCTCTAGCCGGGGTCGGCGCAGAGTTGGGAGGTCAAGGCGCTGCGGGCCCACTCTTCCCACGTGTCCGGTGACCAGTCCCGGTCGCGGACGAAGATCAGGTAAAGCTGCGGGCTGAGCAGGCCGAACAGCAGGTCCGCCGCCATCTCGACGGAAAGTCCGGGACGGATGTCGGGCTTGCCGGCCAGGGCTTCCGCCGCTGCGTAATGCACCGTGTAACGCGGGTCGGGGCCGTCCGGCCACTGTGCGGCGATCTCAGGGTCGGTGGCTGCGGCAGCCGCGATCAGCGGCATGATCGGGGCGACCCGGCTCAGGATCTCGCGGGTGCCGTGGACGTACGCGCGCAATTGCCCGGCTGCTGTGGGTTCGGCGCACGCGGAGCGAAACCACTCACGATCCATGGTGGCGACCGGCTCGGTGTCCCCGGCGATGGACGTGTCGACGACGTCCTTGAACAGCGTGCGCTTGTTGCCGAAGACGAAGTAGACCGTCTGGACGGCCACGCCCGCCCGGTCCGCGACTTCTTGCAGGCTCGTCGCCCCGTAACCCTGCGCGACGAACAGCTCGCGAGCCGCCCCGACGACCTTTTCGCGGGTGCGGCGGGAGCGCTCGGCTCGCTTGTCCGGCCGCTTGACTTGGTCCATATCGCGAGTCTATATCTAGAGTGTATCACTAGAGCCCAGCTCTATATTCTTGGAGGCGGCGATGGATCAGCCCAACGCGACCCAGAAGCCGGAGCCGGATCTGGCCTCGACGCAGCGAGACCCGGAGGAGGAGTCTGTCCACCGCGCACTGGAGGGCTACTACCGCACCGGCAAACCACCGTGGGACACCGGCGTGACGCCACCCGAACTGGTCGACCTGGTAGAGGGGCACGGGGCGCTGCCACCCGGCCGCGCCCTCGAACTCGGCTGCGGCACGGGGACCAACGCCATCTACCTCGCGCGGCACGGCTGGGAGGTGGCGGCCGTCGACCTGATCGACCGCGCCGTTCACCAGGCCAGGGAGAAGGCTGCGGCGGCGGGAGTGGCGGTACGGCTGCTGCACGGAGACGCCACCCGCCTGGACAAGCTGGACGTGCCGGGCCCCTTCGACCTGTTCTTCGACCTGAGCTGCTACTGCGGGGTCCCGCTGCACCGCCGCGACGCCTACGCCGCCGGGCTCACCCACCGCGCCGCTCCCGGAGCACGGCTGCTGATGTTCGGGTACGGCCCCGAGCCGCTCGGCAATCCGATCCCCGAGGTCACGTCGTGGGCGGCCGGCGTCACAGCCGACGAGCTCCGCGCCAGGTTCCCCGGCTGGGAACTAATCGACGTCACACCGGGCACCAACTCGGTGCCGACCTTCTGGTTCACGCTGCGCCGCGACGCCTAGCAATCTCCGGTCGCGGGTTTCTGTGGTTTGCGCCAAGTAAGTCCCGCCACGGGGCGCCGACTCTGATCCGCCACCGGATCCCGTCAATGAGCTGCCGCTTCGTCCATCTCGACGGCCGACCCGGCCTACGTCCCGCGGGCAACACCGGCTCCAGGGCCGCCCACTGCGCGTCGGTCAGGTCGTGCCGCCTCGTCACCGCCACAGTGCCCACGAGGTCTCCGTGCTGATGGTCTTCTTCGTCGATGGACCATCTACCGGAGACCTCGCCATTTATCGATCACCGACGCGCCGGGATCTCATGGTCCCCGCTACCGCCGGTTCGGCATAGACCCGAGTTGTGCAGGCGGGCGAAAGTCGCCCCGGTCGAAATGAGGTGCTAGATGATCCTGACGCCTGCCAGGCTGCGCGGCATGGACGTTCGTCTTGAGCCTTGGTCGGAACCCGCGCTCGACCTCCTGCGCCGGATCAACACTCCGCAGATGCGTCGATACGTCGGCGGTCCCGAGCCGGAGGAACGACTGCTTGCCCGGCACCGCCGATACCTTGGCATGCCGGCAACTGGGCGCGGTTGCATGTTCGCCGTGCTGCTTGGCGACGAGATGGTCGGCAGCATCGCCTACCACCAGCGTGACTGGCAGGGCGAGCAGATTTACGAGACCGGCTGGAACGTCCTACCGCCCTACCAGGGCCGAGGCATTGCCTCCGCAGCCGGCACCGCCCTGATCACCATCATCCGCGAGACTGCCTGCCACTCCGACGCGCCCCACAGCCTGCACGCGTTCCCCTCAGTCGAAAACGCCCCCTCCAACGCGATCTGCCACCGCCTTGGCTTCACTCTCCTCGGCCCCTGCGATTTCGAGTACCCGCCGGGTAGCGGCTCCCTGATGCGCAGCAACGACTGGCGCATCGACCTCGCCCCCTCCGGCCGGCCTGCCGTCACGCCGCGGCGCGACCGCCTGTGACTTCGACACAGGCCCTGGTGGTCGCCCTGCAGCATCGCGCGCGGCTTGGCCATGACGACCGCCGCAGTCCTGCCAATCCACCTCGACAGCGCCGGCGAGACGCACTGATCTGCCGCTGATCGAACGCGTAAGCGGCCGGTGCGGCCATCGCTATGCGTAGCTGGGCGCCGTTCGGCAGGTGTGCGTTGTCGATGTCAGTGCCCGGTAAGGGGCTATGCCCAGGACGGGATGAACCGGCCGACGTAATCGCGAGCGTGCGGTCGTTCATACGATCGCGTCTTGGCTGTCCCGTTCCCGGTCGGCGGCGCGCAGCGTCGAACTGGCCACCGGCGACCGTACCCAGAAGGTTCCAACGTGTCTGACGATCAGCAGGCCCGATTGATTGAACACTTTCTCGCGAGTGTGCGGCGGTGACGAGCCCGGGTGGCCGGCACGTTGCTCTCGTGGTCGCGGTCGAGCGGTACGAGCATTCGTCGGTGCATGATCTAGCCGCGCCAGCTGCCGACGCGGGTGCTCTGGTGGCGTGGTGGCCAGCCGTACCACCGTTGGCAGACCTCGTTCGCCGGGCCGCTCAGCAACTGGGCGCCGCTCGACAACCAAACCCGGTAGTACCGGCTGCCCTGTCCGGGGCAGCCGGTGACTCCGTGCTCGATGTCGTCGTGCAGGCCGAGCGCGACACCCCGGATGGGTTGAACGAGCGGACCACAGCTATTACGAGCTGAGCGGGTCGCACAAGCTCCAGTTCGTCGGCCAGCCTGGACTGACGCCGGTGTACGTCTTGCAGTAGCGCTTGCCGTTCAAACCGTAACCTCGGATTGTCAGGGGGTTGAGGGGATTCCTCGTGTCGAGCCCGGCGATGAACCCTCCGCCCATGGAGCGCCACGGGATCCATGTCGTACGCGCGGGGTTGGAGTAGGTCTGCCAGACAGCCTGGTCCCAACCGATGATGAACGTCTCCTGGTGCCCGTCCGACCAGTAGGCGTTGACGAGGAAGTATCCGGGTCCACACATCGACCCGCCTGTTTGGGCGCCCCGAACTACGTAAATATGGTGGTTCGTCCGATTGCATTGCGTGACGTCAAGCGACACTTGCTCGACCCGGGAGACCGTTGCGGCCGCCGCGGCCGCTGCCGGTTGAACCGCCACAACCGACGTGGACAAGACCGCCGCCGCCGACAGCAGCCCGGTCGCCAGCCGTTTGAGTCTTCTCATTCTGAGTTCCCATCCTCGTGATGTTGGTCGATGTGCCAGGGGGCATCGACGTTCCTCGTCCATCGACGATGTTCTGTCTGATTCAGGTCCAGACGATAACCACGACGTGTTGGGATTCTGTTGGTTCACCGCTGGACCGCGTTACGCCGACGAACGGCAGTGACTTCGCTGCCTTCGCCGGCTCCATTCACGAGCGCAGCTAGATTTGCGCGAGCTTCAGAATTGCGCTGAGCGTCATCGGCGGCGGGATCTGCGCCGGCGTCAAGGGCAGCCCTGTATTGCGCGAGCTTCGTGCCACAGGCCGTGATGGTGGCCCGGGCTGCGGCCGTGGTTGGCCTGAGCTCATCCCCTGGTTGGGCATCGGTCATGGTCCTGATCGTTTGTTCGAGGTGGTCCGGGGCGAACGCGGATGCCAACTACTGGTCAAGGGGGTCGCTGAGGGCGTCCTCGCGCAGGTAGACGTTGCCGGAGGTGTCGACCTCGTTGGCGAAGACGTACCCCCGGGAAACGGCAGCGGTAGTAGGCGGCGCCGTGGCTGTACTGGCCCTGCAATCCGGCGCCGGCAGGCTGCGCAGTAGATCAATCATGAGGTCCCTGAAGTGTTCCGCTCGCTGTTGGATGGCAAGCTCGTGTTCCATGATCGATGATTTCGCGAAGGACTGCCTGCATGGCCGGCTCAAGGGGATCCGGGAGGCACTGGTCTGGAAGCTCGACGGCCTGTCCGAATACGACATCCGGCGTCCCCTGACAGCGACGGGGACCAACCTCCTCGGCCTGGTGAAGCACATGGCGACGTTGGAGGCCTGGTATTTCGGTGAGGTCTTCGGCCGCCCGTCCCCGGATGCGCTGGGGCGATGGCAGGACGCGGACGGCAGCGACCTGTGGGTGACCCCGGGCGAGACCCGCGAACAGATCATCGACTTCTATCAGCGTGCCTGGGCGCATGCGGACGCGACGATTCACGCGCTTCCCCTCGACGCGCCCGGCCACGTGCCGTGGTGGTCGCGGCCGGACGTCAAGCTGTTCGCCATCATGATCCACGTCCTTCAGGAGACCACCCGGCATGCCGGACACGCGGACATCCTGCGTGAGCAACTCGATGGCCGCACCGGGTTGAGGTCTGAGTACGAGGAGCAGATCGACACGGCGGCCCGCGAGGCGTACCGGGCGAAGATCGAGCAGGCTGCGCAGGAAGGGGCGGGCGGCGACTGATCAGGCATCTGTCCTGTAGGACAGAGGTGCAGGCAGGCGAGCCTCAAGGCGCGAACTGTCAGCCGTGAAGACGGGGGACCTTGTCGACGAAGTACCACGGACGTGTTGTTGACGTCGACGAGGCGTACCGCACCCAGCTCGGGAAGTCCTGGCTGATCCACGAAACGGAGTGCCTCAGCGGCGGCGTGCCGAGGCGATGAACAGCGGGATCGCGAGGAACAATCTGCCCTCTTGCGCTCGTCGGGCCTGATCGGCGGTCCATGCCCTGTGCTGCTCGCGGGTGATCGCTCCGGTCGCGTGCGCGGCGTCGGCAAGCCCGCTGAGCAGCGGCAGCATCATCGCGTCGGTGAACACACCGGTGTGCACCTCAACCGTGGGGTCGGCAAAGCCAACCTCCAGCAGCAGGTTGCGGTAGCGGCGAGCTGCCCGTGGATTCGTGACCAGGTCGGCGCGGGCATGGACGATCGTGCGGGTCAGCGCTGGGTCATCGGCGTCAATGACGAAGGTGTCCCAGTCCTGTCCCGCTAGGACGATGCGGCCGCCTGGCGTGAGGACCCGCCGTGCCTCGGTGAGCGCCCGGGCCGGGTCGGCCAGGTTGTGGAAGAGCTTGTCCGCCCGGTATCCGGCCACAGCGGCGTCCGGCACGGGCAGCGCATACGCGTCGCCGATGCGGAAGTCGACCTCGGGCCAGCGCTGCCGGGCCAAGACGATCATGTCGTCGCTGAGGTCCACACCTATTGGTCGCGCGCCTCGTTCGCCGAGTTCGGCAACCGCACGGCCAGTACCGCAGCCGACATCGACGACCGCCGCGTCTGCCGGCAGTGCGAGCAGGTCGAAGGTGCGTGCACGCAGCGCGGCGGCGCCAGGCAGCGCGTCGGCGACATCGAGTAGCCGGATCAACGATGCGCTGTCGGTCCGCCTGGTGGGATCAGGGGTCGTTGACATGCACATCACGCTGCTACTTAATGTCGACATGACGTCAACCGTCAATCCTGGCTCGATGAGCATCGGCGAGATCGCTCGCCGATTCGGTCTCGCCCCGCACGTGTTGCGGCACTGGGAGTCCGTAGGGTTGTTGTCACCGTCGCGGGCGGTGGCCGGCCGTCGCCGCTACGGCCCGGACCACCTCTACCAGATCGCGGTCATCCTGCGCGCGAAGGAGGCCGGGTTCGCCCTGGACGAGATCCGGCAGATGTTCGTCGCGCAGGGCCCGACGCAGCGCACAGCAACCTTGCGGCGGCACCGAGCCGAGCTGGCCAAGCGGATCGCGCAGGCCCAGGCATCACTGGAACTGATCGACTGCGCACTCGCGTGCGATCACGAGGACATCACCCGGTGCCCGCACTTCCAGGCGATGGTGGCCGAACGCATCGGCCTCGACGCGCCCGTGTGACGCCCATCTAGCCGCAGCGCTGGAATTCAGTCGGATGCTGGCGGAGAAGGCGGTGCTCGACGCTCCACTGATCGAGCGTTGGGCCCAGCTGGTACGGCTACTCGCCGAGGGCAGCAGGAACAACCCGGTCGGCACCTACAGGTGGGGGTGCCGACGGCTGTCGGGGAGGTCCGGGGATCAACGACAAGAACCTGTACGACGTCCCACCGTCACGCGGTCGCGGGCGGAGTCTGCAACGCGTCGACGACCACCCAACATTGGCTCAATCGTTGTCGGTAGTGCAGCACCCGTCGGCGCAGGCGTTACCGTCGCTGTCTGCGGCGGGGGAGCGCAGGGCGGCACCGGGGGCGCAACAGGTGTCGCCGCGCCAGGCTTCGCGACCCTCCTTGACTGCGACTGCGGCGATGATGAGGGCGGCGGCCGGGTCGGCCCACCACCAGCCGAAGAGCGAATTGACCGCCAGTCCGACCAGCAGCACCGCGGAGAGATAGGTGCACAGCAGGGTCTGTTTGGAATCGGCGACCGCTGAGGCTGAGCCGAGTTCCCGTCCCGCGCGGCGCTGCGCAGCCGACAGCACCGGCATGACCGCCAGGGACACCGCAGCCAGGACCAGACCGATCGTGGAGTGCTCTGCGCGGTCGGCGCCGACCAGCGCGCGCACCGATTCGACGGACACGTAGGCGGCAAGAGCGAAGAACGACAGCGCGATGATGCGTAACGCGGTGCGTTCCCGCCGTTCGTGGTCGGGGCCGGAGAACTGCCAGGCGACCGCGGCGGCGGAGGCCACCTCGATGACGGAGTCGAGCCCGAAGCCGATCAGCGCGGTCGAGGAGGCCATCGTCCCGGCGGTGATCGCGACGATTGCCTCGACGATGTTGTAGGTGATCGTCGCGGCGACGAACAGGCGCACCCGCCGAATCAGGATCGACCGTCGGGCCGGTGACGGGCCAAGCGACACGAGCGGCAGTGCCCCGCTCATCAGCAGCACTCCTCGGACTCGGCGGACGGGCAGGCGGCCGGATCGACAGCCAGGACCAGGCCGAGGAGGTCCCCGAGGGCGTGCGCGAGCCGGGCGTCGGCGAGCTCGTAGCGGCTGCGGCGGCCCTCCGGCACGGCGACGACCAGGCCGCAGCCACGCAAGCACGCCAGGTGGTTGGACAGGTTCTGCCGACTCGTGCCCAGCAGGTCGGCCAGGTCGGCCGGATAGCCGGGGCCGTCGCGCAGCGCGAGCAGAAGCCTGGCCCGGACCGGGTCGGACAGCGCATGACCGAAGCGGGCCAGGACCTGTCCGTGCGTCAGCGTCTTCACCACCTAACGATACATCCAATGATGAATAAACGCGACACTGAACTATTCTGCCCGCAAGCCTTGACGGGGCGAGTGCGCTGGTCCGGCGACATGCCTGCGTGGGACGAGGACCAGCCATCCGGGCAGTGCGGTGTCGATCGCATGCGCCACCCGCCAGTACTCATCTGCAGCGATCCGCTCCCACTCCGGCAGCGCGTCAAACCGGTCATTGTTGTCACACACCCAACAGTTCACGGTCGGCACATTAGACAACAGCGGGTCGATGCAAGAGCTCGACGACTTCTGAAACGCGACCTGGCCCTAGGCCGGCGCGGAGCAGGCCAACGGGGCCGTCTGCGGGGCGGCGAGCCGGTGCGGCGAGCCGCGCGACGCCGCCGAGCGCGGCGAGCAACCCACGTCCAAGTCGCATGCCATACCTCCTGATCAAAGCGCCGGACGTGACAGTTAACTCTGTTAAATGTGAATTCGCAGTAATGTGTCAGCACTTGGTTCACGGCGTGAAGCAGGCCGCCGGGGCGGCCGGGAGAGGATGGCGGCGGACGTGGACGCCAGACGCACCACCGTGCGCGACATGCGTCGTGCCAACCGGTCGGTCCTGCTCACCCGGATCTGGCTGGACGGCCCGCTGAGCCGCCACGAGCTGGGGCAGTCCACCGCGCTGAGCCTGGCCAGCGTGAGCAACCTGGTCGGCGAGATGATCGCCGAGGGCCTGGTCGAGGAGGCCGGCTTGGTCGAGTCCGACGGCGGCCGTCCGCGGGTGCTGCTGCGGGTCGCTCCCGGCTACGGCTACCTGGTCGGAGCCGACGTCGGCGAGACGCGGGTGCAGGTCGAACTCTTCGACCTGGCGATGACGGCCCTCGCCAAGGCGGAGTACCCGATCGCCGCCGCCGAGCCCGACCCCCGGCAGGTCACCGACCACCTGCTGCACGGTCTCACCGCGGTGATCGAGCAGGCCGGCATCGACCCGGCGGCGGTGCTCGGCTTCGGCGTCGCCGTCTCCGGCACCGTCGAGCGCGCCGCCGACGCCGTGGTGCACGCGCAGACCCTCGGCTGGGACGGCGTGCCACTCGGCGCCATGCTGCGCGCCGGCACCGACATCCCGGTGCACATCGACAACGGCGCGAAGACCCTCGGCCAGGCCGAGATGTGGTTCGGTGCAGGCCGCGACGTCCGGCACGCGGTCGTTGCCCTGGTCGGCTCCGGCGTCGGGGCCTGCGTGATGGCCAACGGCGTGGGCTACCGCGGCGCGCACAGCAGCGCCGGCGAGTGGGGGCACACCACCATCGTGTACGGGGGCCGCCGCTGCCGCTGCGGCAACCTCGGCTGCCTCGAGGCGTACGTCGGGGCGGAAGGGGTGCTCGACCGGTTCCGCCAGGCCAACCGCGGTCGCCCGGCGGCCGGTGGCGACGAGGAGACCGCCTTCGGCGAACTGCTGCGCGCCACCAGCCGCACCGCCGCCAAGGTGCTCGACGAGACGGTCGGCTACCTCGGCGCCGGGGTGGCGAACCTGGTGAACCTGTTCAACCCCGAGCGGGTGGTGCTGGGCGGCTGGGCCGGCCTGGCCCTGGGCGAGCGCTACCTGCCGCAGATTCGCGAGGTCACCGCGCGGCACGCGCTGCGCCAGCCGTACGCCCAGACCTCGATCGAGCTGTGCCGGCTCGGACCGGACGCGGTCGCGATGGGCGCGGCCACCCTGCCCATGGCCCGGCTGCTGCGCGACGGCGCCAAGGTCACCCGAGCGGCCGGGTCAGCGCTCCCCGCGCACCCGCCGGACGGTGTCGCGGTACCACTGCGCGCTGCGCTTCGGCGTACGCCGCTGGGTGTCGTAGTCCACCCGGACGATGCCGAACCGCTTGTCGTAGCCGTACGCCCACTCGAAGTTGTCCAGCAGCGACCAGGCGAAGTAGCCGCGCACGTCCGCGCCGGCCTCCCGGGCCCGGGCCACCGCCCGCAGGTGCTCGGTCAGGTACGCCACCCGGTCGTCATCGGCCACGAACCCGTCGGCGTCCGGCTTGTCGTCGAAGGCCGCCCCGTTCTCGGTGATCACCAGCGGTACGCCCGGGTAGTCCCGGTGCAGCCGGACCAGCAGCTCGGTGAAGGACTCCGGCACGATCTCCCAGTCCATCGCGGTGCGCGGCAGGTCCCGGCGGATCACCCGGCGCACCGGCTTGCCGTGCTCGTCCCGGTCCCGGCCCTGCTCGTCCAACCCGGAGTGGACCTGCCCGAAGTAGAAGTTCACGCCGAGCACGTCGATCGGGGCGGAGATGACCTCCAGGTCGCCCTCCTGCACCGGGATGCGGACACCCTCGGCGGCCAGGTCGGCCACCACGTCCTGCGGGTAGGAGCCACGGAACACCGGATCGAGGTAGAGCCGGTTGCCCAGCCCGTCGGCGGCCCGGGCGGCGTCCCGGTCGGCCGCGCTGTCGGTGGCCGGGTCGGCGGTGGACAGGTTGACGGTCAGGCCGAGCTCGATCGGGGTGGCCGCCGCCGCACGCAGCCGCTGCACCGCCAGCCCGTGCCCGAGCAGCAGGTGGTGCGCCGCGGCGATCCCGTCGCCCAGGTTCCGCCGGCCCGGGGCGTGGTTGCCGTACGCGTACCCGAGCATCGCCGAGCACCACGGCTCGTTCAGCGTGGTCCAGGTCTTCACCCGGTCGCCGAGGGCGCCGAAGACCAGCTCCGCGTAGTCGGCGAACCGGTAGGCGGTGTCCCGGTTCGGCCAGCCGCCCGCGTCCTCCAGCTCCTGCGGCAGGTCCCAGTGGTAGAGCGTCACCCACGGGTCGACCCCGCGGCCCAGCAGCTCGTCCACCAGGCGGTCGTAGAAGGCCAGGCCGGCCCGGTTGGCCGGCCCGCGCCCGCCCGGCTGCACCCGTGGCCAGGCCACCGAGAAGCGGTAGGTGTCCAGGCCCAGGTCGGCGATGAGCGCGACGTCCTGCGGCATCCGGTGGTAGTGGTCGCAGGCCACGTCCCCGTGGTCGCCGTTGGCCACCGCCCCGGGGACCCGGCAGAAGGTGTCCCAGATCGACGGCGTCCGGCCGTCCTCGGCCACCGCACCCTCGATCTGGTACGACGAGGTCGCCACCCCCCACCGAAAGGTCGGCGGGAGGGTGTCGATCGGGTCGGCCTGCCCGGTGGTGGTCGGGCGGGTGAGGTCGGTGTCCATGGTTCTCCTCGCGGTTGCGGGTGGTTCGGTCGGACGGGGAGCGGGGGTCAGCGGGGGCCCCCGGCGGCGACCGGGTGCAGCCAGCAGGCGACGTCCCGGCCCGGTTCGGCGGCACCCAGTGCCGGCACCTTCTTGTCGCACGGGTCGAACGCTTTCGGACAGCGCGGGTGGAACGCGCAGCCCTCCGGCATGGCCCGCAGGTCCGGCGGTGAGCCGGGAATGCCGGTCAGCTCGCGGCGCGGACCGCGCAGCGCCGGGAAGGAGTGCAGCAACCCCTCGGTGTACGGGTGCAGGGCCCGCCCGTACAGCTGAGCGGCGGGCGCCTCCTCGACGATCCGGCCGCCGTACATGATGGCGATCCGGTCGGAGAACTCGACCAGCAGCGACAGGTCGTGGGTGATGAACAGCACCGCGAAGTCCAGCCGCTCCCGCAGCTCGGCGAGCTGGCCGAGGATCTGCCGCTGCATCACCACGTCCAGCGCGGTGGTCGGCTCGTCCATGATGACCACCTGCGGCTCCAGCGCCAGCGCCATGGCGATCATGACCCGCTGCCGCATCCCGCCGGAGAGCTGATGCGGGTAGCTGTCCAGCCGGTCCGCGGCGATGCCGACCAGGCGGAGCAGGTCCCGGGCCCGGGCCAGCCGACCCGCCGCCGTGCTCGTCGGGTCGTGCGCCTTGATCACGTCGAGCAGCTGGGTGGAGACCTTGTGCACCGGGTTCAGCGAGTTCATCGCACCCTGGAACACGATCGAGGTCTCCGCCCAGCGGAACTTCCGCAGCTGCGCCGGGCTGAGGGTCAACACGTCGACCGGCGGCCCGTCGGCCGGGTGGTAGATCACCTGGCCGCCGCTGACCACGCCGGGCGGCGGCAGCAGCCGGGTCAGCCCGTACGCCAGGGTGGACTTGCCGCTGCCACTCTCCCCGGCCAGCCCCAGCACCTCGCCACGGTGCAGGGTCAGGTCGACGTCGCGGACGGCGTGCACCGCCGCGTCGCCGAGCCCGTAGTCGACCCGCAGTCCACGGATCTCCAGGACCGGATCAGTCATGGTGCGACCTCCTCTCGGGGGACCGGCACCGTACGCGGGGTAGGGGCCAGCACGGGGGTGAAGCCGACCCGCATCCGCACGCTGCGGCCGTCGGCGGTGCGGATCCGGGTCCTGCCGGCGCTGCGCAGCCGGGGGCTGACGAACTCGTCGATGCCGAAGTTGATCAGGGCGAGGGCGGTGCCGAGCAGCGCGATGGCCAGCCCGGCGGGAACGAACCACCACCAGGCGCCCTGCGCGAGGGCCTGCTGGCCCTGGGCCCAGAACAGGATGGTGCCCCAGTTCCAGGACGAGATCGACGAGATGCCGATGAAGGCCAGGGTGATCTCCGACATGACGGCGAAGATGACGGTGCCGACGAAGCCGGACGCGATGATCGCGGTGAGGTTCGGCAGGATCTCGAACAGGATGATGCGCCACGGCCGCTCGCCGGTGGCCCGGGCCGCCTCGACGTAGTCGCGGCGCCGCAGGGACAATGTCTGGGCGCGCAGCACCCGGGCGCCCCACGCCCACGAGGTGCAGCCGATGATGAGCGCGACCAGCGTGTCGCTGGCCTGCTCGACGATCGACGTCACGATGATGATCAGCGGCAGCGCGGGGATGACCAGGAACACGTTGGACAGGGCCGACAGGCCCTCGTCGGCCGCGCCGCCGATGTAGCCGGCGGTCACTCCGATGAGGATGGACAGGATCGTCGCCAGCACGCCGGCCACCAGTCCCACCACCATGACGCTGCGCGCGCCGACCAGGATCTGGCTGAAGATGTCCTGACCGAGGTGGGTGGTGCCGAACCAGTGCCGCAGCGACGGCGCCTGGAGCACGTCGCCGCTGCGCGCGTCCGGGTCGTACGGCGCCACCCACGGCCCGATCACCGCGAAGAGGCAGTAGATGCCGAGGATGACCAGCCCAGTGGCGGCCTTGGCGTTGGCGATGAACCGGAACCGGCGCCGCTTGGCCCGGCCCGGCGCGGCCGACGGCTGGGCCATCGCCCCCTGACCGGGGATGACCTGCTCGATGCTTGACGGTGAGATTGTCATCGCTCAGCTCTTTCGGGTCCGCGGGTCGAGAAGCAGGTACGCGACGTCGGCGAGCAGGTTCGCCACCAGCACGGAGATCGTGATGATC
Source organism: Micromonospora sp. CV4 (assembly GCF_003667455.1). Lineage (NCBI taxonomy): Bacteria > Bacillati > Actinomycetota > Actinomycetes > Micromonosporales > Micromonosporaceae > Micromonospora > Micromonospora sp. CV4. The sequence goes on from NZ_RCVI01000342.1 coordinate 15,118, forward strand.
AGGAAGATGCCCTGCATCAGCGGGTAGTCCTTGGCGCCAACGGCCTGGAAGAGCTGGTAGCCGAGCCCGGGGTAGGAGAAGACGATCTCCACCAGCAGCGTGCCGCCGACGATGAACCCGAGCGACAGGGCGAAGCCCGAGACGTTGGGCAGCAGCGCGTTGCGGGCCGCGTAGCTGAGGGCGACCCGGCGCTCGGACAACCCCTTCGCGTGGGCGACCGTGATGTAGTCCTCCGAGGAGACGGTGACCATCATGTTGCGCATGCTGAGGATCCACCCGCTCATCGAGGAGACCAGGATGGTGGCGGCGGGCAGGATGCTGTGCTGGATCGCGCTCGGGATGAAGTACCCGTCGAACGCCGGCACCAGGCCCGCCTCGTAGCCGCCGGAGGACGGGAAGAAGCTTCCCGGGCCGGCGAACACGGCGATGGCGACGAGGCCCAGCCAGAAGTACGGGATCGAGGACAGGAACGTGGTGGCCGGCAGCAGGCCGTCGACCCAGGAGCCGCGCCGCCAGCCGGCGCCGACGCCGAGCGCGGTGCCGACGAGGAAGCTGATGATCGTGGTGATGCCGACCAGGCCGACCGTCCACGGCAGGCTGTCGCCGATCACCGTCGACACCGGCGCCGGGAAGAAGGTGAACGACAGCCCCAGGTCACCGTGGAGGAGCTGTCCCCAGTAATGCAGGTACTGCTCCCAGACGTTCTCGTTCGCGTCCAGCCCGAACAGCACGCGCAGCGACTCGATGGCGTCGGCGCTGATCCGGCCCTGGTTGCGCGAGATGAGGGCCTGCACCGGGTCGCCCGGGACCAGCCGCGGGATGAAGAAGTTGAGCGTGATGGCCGCCCACGCGGTGAACAGGTAGAAGGCCGTGCGCTGCAGGAGGAATCTCATCGTGTCTCCCCCTGGGTAGCGGCGTCCCGCTCGACCGCCGCCGGGGGCGGTGGCACGGCCGGATCGGCGTCGGGCGCGGCGGAGCCGGGAGTGTCCGCGGCGACGGTGACCGGGTCGTAGAGCCAGCAGGCCGCCCAGTGACCGGGCCGGTCGCCGATGGTCAGCCGTGGCGGCAGGTCCACCGTGCAGCGCCGCATGGCGTGCGGACACCGGGGGTGGAACCGGCAGCCGGCGGGCGGGGTGATCAGGCTCGGCGGCTCGCCCTGACCGCGGTCCTCCCTGGCGGCCGCGTCGACGCCGGCGCCGGTGATGCGGTCGGGGTCCGGCGCCGAATCGGTGAGCAACCGGGTGTACGGGTGGGCCGGGTTCTGGGTGACGGTCTCACTGTCGCCGCCCTCGACCATCCGGCCCGCGTACATCACGATCGTCTCGTCGGCGAAGTAGCGGGCCGAGGCGATGTCGTGCGTGATGTAGAGGATGGCGATGTTGAGCCGCTCCTTGAGGTCCTGGAGCAGGTTGAGCACGCCGAGGCGGATCGAGACGTCGAGCATGGAGACCGGCTCGTCGGCGAGGAGCACCTCCGGGTCGGCGCCGAGCGCCCGGGCGATGGCGACGCGCTGCCGCTGGCCGCCGGAGAGCTCGTGCGGGAAGGCGTCCAGGTAGCGCTCGGGCGGGGTGAGGCTGACCCGGGTGAGCAGCTTGCCGAGGGCCGCGTCCAGCTCCTCGGCGCCGCGCCCGGCGTTGCCGTGGATCCGCAGCGACCGGGTGAGGTGGTAGCGGACGGTGTGCACCGGGTTCAACGACGCGAACGGGTCCTGCAGGATCAGCTGGACCCGCCGCACGTACGCCCGGAACGGACGACCGCCGCGCACCCGGGTCGACGTGCCGTGCAGGCGGAGGTCGCCGGCGGTGCGGGGGTAGATCTGGGCCAGCAGCCGGGCCACCGTGGACTTGCCGGAGCCGGACTCCCCGACCAGCGCGGTCACCCGGCCGCGACGCAGCGCGAACGATACGTCGTCGACGGCGTGCACGACTGCCGGCGTCCGGGAGAAGAGGTTACGCAGCCGCCTGCGGACGGGGAAGTGCTTGGTCAGGCCGACGGCCTCCAGCACCACCTCGTCGGCCGGCGCCGCCGCGCTCTCGCTCAACGTCATGCCGAGTTCCTGTCTGAGCGTGGGGTGCGCCTCCCCGGCCGGCCGGGAGCCGGCCGGCCGGGGAGGCGGTTGGCGAGGTCAGCCGTTGGCGGGCTTCAGGTGCAGCACCACGTCCAGCGCGTTGGGCTGGGTGGGCTGCATGGCGCCGTACGGGTTCGAGTCGTCCGGCCAGCCGGTCCAGTTCTTCGTGCTGTACGCGCCGCCGATGTTGTCCGCGCCGACCGGGATCATCGGCATCTGCTCGACGAAGATCTTCTGCAGCGTGTTCATCGCGGTGGTGCGCGCGGCTTCGTCGGTCGCGTTCGCGTAGGCGACCAGGGCGTCGGTCGCCTCCTTGTTGTTGAAGCGGCCGAAGTTGCCGGCGGGGGAGGCGGTGCCGATCGGCTTGAGCTGCCGTCCGTCCATGATGGTCCGGTAGATGTCGTACGGCGTGGCGCCGCCCTCGGTCCACCGGAAGGTCGCCTCGAAATTGCCCTGCTCGACGTTGCGGAACCAGGCGTCCTGGTTGGCCTTGTCGACCGTGGCGGCGATGCCGATCTTCGACAGGTTGTCCTTCACGATCTCCAGGCTGGTCTGGTAGTCGGACCAGCCGGCCGGGTCCGTCAGCTTCAGCGTGACGGCCTTGCCGGTCTTGTCCTTGAGGACGTTGCCCTCGAGCTTGTAGCCGGCGCCGGTCAGCAGCGCCTTGGCGCCCTCGACGTCGACCTTGTGCTCCTGGCCCTTGAACTCGGGTGCGACGAACGAGTCACCGGCCGGGCTGGGCAGGCCGGTCACGCTCTTCACCTGCGGGTGGAAGTAGCCGGCCTCGGCCGTGGTGAAGATGTCGGCACGGTCGATGACCATGTTCATGGCCCGGCGCAACGTGGGGTCGTCGAACGGCTTCTTCGTGGTGTTGAGGTAGAGGCCGTGGATGCCCAGGATCGCCGGCGCCCACACCTTGTGGTGGTCCTGGTCCTTGGCCACGAAGACGGCCTGGTAGTTGGGGATGAAGACGAAGCTCCACTCCGACTCGCCGTTGGCCAGGGCGGTGGTCTGCGCGCTGTTGTCCGTGTAGGACGTGTAGCGCAGCTCCTTGACCTTCGGCAGGTCCTGCCAGTAGCCGCTGTCGCGCACCGCCAGGGTCATGCTGGCCGGGGTGAACGACTTCAGGGTGTACGGGCCGCTGCCGACCGGCTGCTTGACGGTGTCGGTCGTCGGGTCGCTGATCTTCTCCCAGATGTGCTTGGGCACGATCGGCACCCGCCACAGCACCTTCTGCTGGTTCACGAACTGCGGGCTGGCCATCTTGATGGTGACCTCGTTGCCGCTGGCGGTCGCGTCCGTGTAGGGCACGCCCTGGTCGTTGAGCGCCGGGTACTTCTTGACCAGGTTGTAGGTGAAGGCGACGTCCTCGGCGGTGACCTTCTGCCCGTCCGACCAGGTGGCGTTGTCCCGGATCGTGACCTTGACCGAGGTGTAGTCCGACGACCACTCGGCCTTGGTCGCCAGCCACGGCTTGAACGGGTCGGCCGGCTTCACCGGGTTCCACATCATCAGCGGCTCGAAGATCTGCCAGCGGTAGCCCAGCGAGGCCGCGGCGGACGTGGTGAGGAACGGGTTGTTGTTCTCGGCCTGCGGGCCGTTCGGCATGCCGACGTTCAGCACCGTGGCAGCCTGGTCGTTCTTCTTGTTCGCGTTCGGGCTGTCGCCGCACGCGGCGACGCCGGTGGCCATCGCGCCGGCCAGCGCGACGGCGAGGAACTGCCTTCTTCTCATGGAGGTCTCCCTCGGTGCTCCCGCAATCCTCGAGCGGGATGTGGTGGATGGAGGGTGTGCGGTGTTGCCACCGGTGGGCGCGGTTGCTCCCGCCGGTATGGGTGGTGGACGAGCGGTGGAGAGGTCAGGTGGCGCCGGTCGAGGCACGGACGGTGAAGGTGGTGGGAATGACGGTCGGAGTGTCCGGTAGCGGCGTGCCGGCGAGGTGGGCGATGAGGGTGCGGGCGGCGGCCGCCCCCATCTCCCACAACGGCTGGCGGACCGAGCTCAGCGGTGGGTGGGTGTGCCCGGCCAGGGGCAGGTCGTCGAAGCCGACCACCGCCACGTCGTCCGGGACCCGCCGGCCGGCGTCGCGCAGCGCCTGGAGCGCCCCGGCGGCGGAGAGGTCGTTGTGCGCGAAGACGGCGTCGAACGGCACGCCGCCGGCGAGCAGGCGTTCCACCGCGACCCGCCCGCACTCGAAGGTGAAGTCGCCCTCCACGACGAGGGCGGGGTCGATGGGCAGGCCGGCGTCGGCGTAGCCGTCCGCAAAGCCGGCCAGCCGCTCCCGGGTGCAGCCGAAGCGGCTCAGGCCGGTGACGACCAGCGGCCGCTTCCGCCCGTGCGCCAGCAGGTGCGCCGCCGCGGCTCGCGCGCCGGACTCGTTGGTGGTGCGCACCGACGGGAAGCCGGGCTGGTGGCCGCGGTCGTCGATGAGGATGACCGGCAGGCCGCGCTCGTGCAGCTCGGTGATGTAGTCGAGGGTGCCCTCCGGCTCGACCACGAGCAGGCCGTCGAAGGACTTCGCGGAGACCTGGGAGGCGAACCGCCGCATCGACTCGTCGCCGTGGGTGCAGGTGAACAGCAGCATGCCGTACCCCTCCGCCTCGACCACGTCGGCCGCGCCCTGGAGCACCTCGCCCATCCAGGGCCAGGTCAGGGCGGGCACCAGCATGCCGACCACCCGGGTACTCCCGCGGGCCAGCCCGACCGCGCGGGCGCTCGGCACGTACCCGAGGGCGTCGATGACCGCGCGGACCCGGTCGGCGGTGCGGACGCCCACCTCGCCCTTGCCGTTGAGCACCCGGGAGACCGTCGTCTTGCTCACCCCCGCGCGGGCGGCCACGTCGGCGATGGTGATCGGCACGTCACGCTCCCGGGTCGAAGGGGTGAGGGCGTTGATTCGGAACCGGTTGCGGAAGCGGTTCCGTCGCAGTCAACCGAAGTGGCAGCGGTCACGTCAATAACGGCCGGGTAACGAAACATGGCTAAGTTCGACACCTGAAAAAAGTGCCCGTGGACAGCGCGGCCGATCCAGGGTGTGGCCAGCGTCGATGCGAGGAAGCCGGGTCGTCCGCGGGGCGTGCCGGCGCCTACCGTGATCCGATGACCGAACCGGCCGGCCTGGACCGGCTCGCCGCCTTCGCCGCTGCCTGACGTCCGCCAGGCGGCTCAGGCGGGCCGGGTGCGGGCGTAGACGTCGCCCGAGTTGGCCTCGTGGGGCAGCGCCCGCAGGTACGCCGCCACCTCGCCCGCCGGCCGCCAGCCGTCGAGGGCGAACGCCATCTCGTCGCCGAGCGCCACGGTGAACCTGGTGAAGCCCAGCCGGGTGAGCCGGTCCAGGCAGTGCGCGGCCAGGTCCCGTTCGATGGTGGTGAACTCGAAGGACAGCGCCGGCAGGGGGCGGCTCAACCCGGCCAGCACGGCGTCCTCGAATCCCTCCACGTCGATCTTCACGAAGCCCGGCACGCCGTGCGCCGCGACCAGGGTGTCGAGTGTGGTTCCGGCCACCTCGATCTCGACGTCCCAGATCTCGTCCTCCCAGCCGCCGGCCCCCTCGGCAGCCCGCAGGAAACCCGCCGACGCCGTGGAGATCGTCGGGTTCGCCGAGTTGACGTGCAGCCGCACCGGCCCGGTGCACGCACCGCACGCCGCCTCCACCACGGTCACCCGGTCGTCGTCCGCGTAGAGGGCGCGCAGGGCCCGGGTGCAGAGCGGTTGCGGCTCGACGGCCACCACGCGGGCGCCCAGCCGCCGGAAGCTGCCGAGCCGGTCGCCCACGTGCGCGCCGACGTCGAAGACCAGGTCTCCTGGGCGGATCAGGGGCGCGTAGAACGCGTCCATGGCCGCCTCGCGGGCCGGGTCGCCGTAGTACGCCTCCAGGGAGCGGCGCAACCCGGACAGGGTCGGGTCCGCCTTGAGTGCTTCCACCGCGCTGAGGTCATCGACCACTGGTCTGACCGTAGTCGCGTCCGGAGCAACGCGAGGGTGATTCGCGTCCATTGCCCGGGCACCCCCGGATACCCAGCCTCCTGGGCGGCGTAGGCGGGGACCGTAGCCATCGTCTGGCGACAGCTCGGGTCGACGTCCTCCTCACGGAGGCGGCGGTCGACCAGCAGGTGTGACCGTTTGTTGGTGCGGGCCGAAGGGTAGTTGGGTGTCTATGACCACGCCTGAGCAGAGTCAGCAGGAGAGAGCCCTCGAGACCGGCGAGGTGTATCAGGACGCCGAGGGACGCCGAACGACCGACCCGGGCTCCGGGGCGGCGCACGCCGACAGTGAAGCCGACCGCAACGCGGAGCACTTGAAGCGGGGCGAGGTTGGGCCGCGCGTCCCGGAGGAGTAGCCCGGTCCGCTCTCCCAAGGGCGAGTACCGGCATCCGGTGCTCGAATTGCTGTCGAGGCCGCGCAGGTCTTCTTTCTGAAGGCCCCCTCGCCCCCCCAACCGGCGTCACGTGTGGTCACGGCCGGCAGTTTGCCGCCGGGGCGTAACGGCTGCCGTTCTACGGCAATCCTCTCCGAATCGGCCTCGGTTGCGGGCAGGATGAGATGGATTCGCCAGCGACACGGTGAGCGGGGGTCGGCCGTGAACGACGGATTGGTGACCAGGCGGAGCGCCTACGATGTCGGAGAGACGATCTCTGCGCTACGGGCTGAGGCGGAACGCATGGGCGCTGCGGTGGCGGCCGTGGTCGACCATGCGGCGGCCGCTCGCAAGGCCGGGCTGAGTATGCCCGACACACAGGTAATCATCTTCGGGAACCCGCAGGCGGGCACTCCGCTCATGCAGGCCCGTCCCGAGATCGCCATCGACCTGCCAATGCGACTCATGGTGCGGGACGACGGCCAGCCCGGCTCGCTGGTGACCTGGCAGGACCCCGCGTACCTCGCTCAGCGGTACGGACTGGGCGAGGATCAGCTCGCACCCCTGAACGCCCCGGCCAAGATCGTCTCTGCGGTCGACGGCCGCTGAGCACGGCGCGACTCGGCCGCCCAAACAGCCCGCAAGAGGCCACCCTGGCACCGCTCGTCGCTGGCGACGGTGAGCGTCGGCAGTGTGGGCCCAAGCCCCGAGCAGGAGAGGTGCCGATGGCCTCCGTCCGTGTCCCGCCGACCGTCTTCGGCATCCCGTTCGGGCTGGCCGGCCTGGCGGGCAGCTGGGGCGTCGCGGCGGGCAAAGGCAACGCGCCGACCTGGGTCGGCGACGCCCTGCTCGCGCTCGCGGCGGTGGTCTGGCTGGCCGCCACGGCGGGCTACGTGGCCTACACCCTGTCGGTCCGCCGCGCGCTCGTTGCCGACCTGCTCGATCCGGCGCTCGCCCCATTCGCCTCGCTCGCGGTGATCACGCCGATGCCGCTTGCCGCCCAGGGCCTCGCGCCGCACCACCTCGGTGCCGCCCGAATCGTCGTCGACGTGTTCCTGGTCCTCACCGTGCTGTTCGGTGCTTGGATAACCGGCCAATGGATCTACGGCCCGCTCGACCTCGACCGCGTACACCCCGGCTATTTCCTGCCCACCGTGGCCGGTGGACTCGTCGCCTCCGCCAGCGCCGCCGCCGTCGGGCAGCGCCTGCTCTCGCTGCTCATGCTGGGACTCGGGCTCGTCTGCTGGCTCGTCATCGGCTCGCTGACGCTCCACCGGCTGTTCTTCCGGCCGCCGCTGCCCCCAGCGCTGATTCCGACGCTGGCTATCGAGGTGGCGCCCCCTGCGCTGGCCGCCGTGGCGCTGTTTGCTCTCAATGGTGCGCGGACCGACCTTGTCGTCTCTCTGGTTACCGGTTATGGGCTGTTGATGGTCCTCACGCAGGTCCGGCTCCTCCCCGCGTACCTGAGCTTGTCGTTCGTCCCCACGTTCTGGGCGTTCACGTTCCCCTTCGCGGCGGTGGCGACGACCACGTTGCACTGGATCGCCGACACCCGGCCGTCCGGGCACCGGGTCTACGCGTACCTGGTGCTGGCCGCGATCACCGTGTTGATCGGCGGCATCGCCGTCCGGACGGTTGTCGCCGCGGCCCGCGGGCAACTGCTGCCACCGGCTCCGGCACCCACTCGACCGGCCCGCTGAACACCGGTGCGCCGGGCCGGGTCAGCAACCCCGGTCCAGCCGTTCCAGTGCCGCGGCAGCGACCAGGCCGTACGCAGGGGCGTTCCGTTGGTGGAATCTCCCGCAAGGTCCCGTCGGCTCGCGCGCCCGCCGCGGACGTCAGTCGGAATGGCAGACTCGCCGACATCGCCCGCACCTTGACCCAAACCGGCAAGATCGCCTGACGTGCGAAACCCGGACACCCTCGCCGCAGCGACCGGCGACCACTGTGGCGTCGGGCCCGACAACAGCGTCGACTTCCGTTCGGTACAGCTGTGGGCAACAGGGTGACGCGCTCCCTCTGACGGGGGAGTGCAGACCTTCAACGGTCCAGTTGTATGGGAGTGGAGGGACAGCCCGGTGTAAGTGGGAATCGTCGAGTAGGTCGGTGTGGACATGGTCGAGTGGTATGCGCGGATCGAAGTGGGTGGTGACGTCATCCGGATCTCGGAACCGCACGTCAACGAGCTGGTGTCGGCGAACTTCTGGTGGTTGCGCGGCGACGATCGTGACGTCGTGGTCGACGCCGGGCTCGGTGTCGTCGCGTTGCGGGAGGCGATTCCGGGCCTGTTCGAGCGGGATCGATGGTCCTGCTCACCCACGCGCATCTGGATCATGTCGGCGGGGCGCCGGAGTTCGGTGACCGGGCCGCCCATCGCGCCGAGGCGGGGCTCCTGGCGGCGGGGATACCGTCGAGCCTGTACGGCGCGGAGCTTTACGACAAACTCGGGATCGACGCGGCGGGTGAACCCGTCCCGGAGCTCCTGATCGACGTCCTGCCCGGTCCCGGCTACGACCCGGCCACCTACCGCGTCGAACCGATGACCCTGAACCGCTTGCTCGACGACGGCGACCGGATCGACCTGGGCGGGCGAGTACTGACTGTGCTGCACCTTCCCGGCCACACCCCGGGAAGCGTCGCCGTGCTGGAGGAGCGCACCGGGACCCTATATTCCGGTGACGTCATCTACGAGGGTGCCTTGATCGACAACCTGCCGAACTCCGACGTGGCCGCCTACCGGCGAAGCATGGAGTTTCTCGCAGACCTCGACGTGTCCGTCGTCCATCCCGGCCATGGGCAGAGCTTCGACAGGACGCGCCTTCGCCAGTTGGCCGAGAACTACCTGCGCGGGAAAGCCTAGGTTGGGTCGGGTTCGAGGGTCAGCCCGGCGCGGGCGAGGAAGCCGTCGACCGAAGTGGGACGTGAACGGCCATGCGCTGAGACCATCGCTGTGGCCAGAGGTAGCCGGGGGGCACCGGCTGTCGATCTGACGATGGGGCGGACTCGACCACCCTCTCGCGGACCTTCATGCCGGCGGCACATGCGTCGTCTGCGACCTCAGTCTGTGCCGGTCAGGTGTTTTTGGCAGATCCCCCGGAATCAATCATCTGCTCACCGGCGCGGATCACGGCGAGCGGGCGGCGCAGTACTGTGACGTCGCTCGTCGGGTCGCCGTTCACGACCAGTAGGTCGGCGTCGAATCCGGGGCGGACGCGGCCCTTGCTCCGCCCGAGGCCACACACCTCGGCGGCGACCGAGGTGGCCGCGGCGAGGGCGGCGGTGGCGGGGATGCCGCACACGACGTACTCGACGAGTGTCTCCGGCAGGATCCCGTGCGGTTTCGCCGGGCCGAGGCCCGCGTCCGAGCCGGCCACCAGGCGGACCCCAGCCCGGTGCAGGGTGGTGAGGCCGTCGCGCAGCGCGGCCTCGCTGAGCCCGAGCCGCGCCGCCATCGCCACCACCTCCGGTGGCGTGACCACGGCCGGGTCGGTGCCGAGCGTGGCGCAGACCGCCACCCCGGACGTGGCCAGGCGGTCCGCGAGCCCGTCGGGGACGTGGGCGCCGGTCGCGGTCACACACGTGCAGTGTTCGATGCCGTCGACACCGACGCGCAGCGCCTGCTCGACCGCGCTGAGCGCGTGCGCGTGTGCGGTCACCGGCAGGCCCAGGTCGTGCGCCCGGGTCAGCGCGGCGGCCAGCTCCTGGTCGGTGAACTGAGGCCGGGTGGTGTCGGTGCCGGGAGTGAACACCCCACCGCTTGCCATGACTTTCACGAGGTCAGCGCCGGTCTCCGTTCTCAGCCGCACGGCCTCGCGGATCCCGTCGACGCCGCTCGCCTCGCCTCCCATCGACCAGCAGTGCCCGCCGACGCTGGTGACCGGCGCGCCCGACCCCACCACCGTCGGCAGATCGTCGCGCACCTCCCGGTCCCGCCACCGGAGCACGGCGCCGCGCCGGTCGCCCAGGTCCCGAACCGTCGTGACGCCGGCCGCCACGTGCGAGCGCAGTGACGCCTCGATGACCGCGTCGAGGTCCGGCTCGGGACGCTCGGCGAGCCGGCCGAGAGCGTCGGGTCCAGCATCGGCGCACAGGTGCACATGCGCATCGATCAAGCCGGGTAACACGGTGCCGTCCGGCTCCTCGCGCACCGGCCAGCCCTCCGGCACCTCGGCCCGACCCCGGTGCACGTCGGCGATGCGCCCGTCGACCAGCAGGACCAGCACTCCGCCGTCCACCAGCTGCTCGCCGTCGAACATCCGCGCCGCCCGCACAGCCTGCTTCGTCATCGATCCTCCCCGCCAAGTTGAACCGTTTCGGCCAGACCCTCAGCTGACGGCGCTCCGCGAACACGGGCTCTGGCCAGCCTGACGTACGACGTGGAAGCCTCCGGCAGTCCGACGCCCCAGAGTGTTTGGCCCCCTGTTTCCAGCCGCAACGGCAGGAACGGGGCCACCGGGGCCGATGTGGACGGCGGCGCCATCAATGGCTCGCTCGGTGCAGCGCGCACTCGGGTCTGGTCCGGCTGAGGTACGAGGTGGCGGCGACCAGCAGGCCCAGACCCCACAGGGTGTAGGCCGGTAGCACGATCACCAGGAACCAGGCTGCCCCGTCCATGTTGTTGCCGGTGGCCCAGGCGGTCATGCCGCCGATGCCGAAGTATGTGGTGAGGCCGGCGCCGACGAAGAACCCGGGGCCCGCCACCAGCCAACGCGGCACCTTTCGGCCGGCGAACGCCGGCACCCACCTCTTCCCGACGGCGGCCGTGTCCACGATGGTGCCGGCGGCGGGGGTCTCCATGTTGCTCCGCTCGATCGGTCTCAGGACGGGGCCGGCTCTGGCGAGCCGCTCGCCAGTTGGTCATCGCGGGGGGCTGACGCGGTGCGGTGTTGCCCACCACGCGAGCCCGATGTTCAAGGAGATGTGCGCCGGTCTCGTTGTCGGAAGGCGGGTGCGGATGACCGGACTGCGAATCCACCGCGCGGCGCGCTCGCCGACTGTATGAACCAATGCTCTGCGGCGACGGACAACACCTCGTCCCCGTCGGAGGGGAATGCACTCCCTCGTGGGAGGGAGTCGCCGTCGCGGCCCCTGATCCGCATTCGGCCGCCCGTCGAGCGACGGGCGGCCGAATCTCGGTGGTGCGCGTCAGCTGCCGGCCGGAGCCGGGGAGGTGGGGATCGCGGCGGGACGCCGCCGTCGCGACACCGCGCCCGCCACGACGTCGATGACGAGGAAGGCCAGCAGGGTGAGGCCGAACAGCGGCAGTGCCCAACCGACCGCCGCAATCACCGGCACGCCGATCAGCAGCGCCCAGAGCGGCAGGCCACGCACGCCGCCGCGGGCTGGCGGGGTGCCGGCGAGCGCGCGCCGGTCGACGCGGGTCGGCCGGCGCTGCCACCACATCCGGTAGCCCCAGACGATGACGCTGAGCAGGCCGAGGGCCAGCGCGGCGAGCAGGATCTGGTTGATCGGGCCGAAGAGCAGACCCATGTGGGCCTGGATGCCGAGGCCGCTGAGTTTCGCCAGCAGGGGCCAGTCCGCGAAGTCGCTGCGGGCGGTTACCTGTCCCGCGGCCGGGTCGACGGCGACGCGGTCCTTGGCGACCGGCCAGGTGTTGTCGACCTGCGTGACGGTCCAGGCGGAGCCCGGCTCCGCCGCCGGGGCGATCTCGACCGGGCCGGAGAGACCGGCCGCCCGGGCGGCCGTCGACACGCGGTCGAAGGCTGCCGACTCGACCACCCCGCCCGCTCCGGTGGCACCGTGCTCGTGGCCGCCGCCGGTCTCGGTCGGGGCGGCGGGATCGGCGGTGAGGGTGGTGGAGATCTCCGGTGCCCGGGCCTGTAGCGCGTCGAGGCCTGCTCCGAAGTTCGCCCCGGCGTAGCGGGACCAGGTCAGCCCGGTGGCGGAGAGGAAGAGCAGGCCGACGGTGAGCCAGATACCGGTGGTGGCGTGCCAACCTCGGGTGCGGCGAACGCCCTTGCCTGCGGACAGGTCCGGCACGAGCAGGTGCCGGGCGGTGGCGCGGGAGGCGCTGCGGCGGCGCCACCAGAGGATGACTCCACCGAGCGCGATTACCCAGAGCCAGCTCGCGGCCAGTTCGGAGTAGTGCCGGCCCACCACGCCCAGGTGCAGGTTGCGGTGCAGGTCGTCCAGCCAGGTGGTGGCCGGTGTGGAGCCGAACCAGGTGGTCAGTTGGCCCTTGACCTCAGCGGTGTACGGGTCGACGTAGACGGTGTGCTGCTTCTCGCCGAGCTCCGGCAGGGAGAACGTCACCCGGGTGCTCTGGTCGCCGTCGCCGGGCTGCACCGTGGCGATGCCGCCGTCGGGGTGCGCGTTCCGCGCGGCTCCGATCTGGTCGGCCAGCGGCAGAGGACGTTCACCCGCCTGGGCGACGGTCAGCTGGTCGCCGTAGAGGATCTTGTCCAGTTGCGGAGTCGTGGTGTAGGCCAGCCCGGTCAGTGCGGCGACCACAAGGAACGGCGCGACGAGGATCCCGGCGTAGAAGTGCAGCCGGAGCAGCAGGGCGCCGAACGGTGTCGTGCGCCGGGTGGGTCGGGCCGGTGTTGTTTCGGCGGTTGTGGAGGATTCCGGCGTCGGCGCGCCGGACAACTCGGTGAAAGACATATTCTTCCGATCGGAATTGGCGAGAAGCACCCAGGGGGTGTCCTCCTGTTGGCATGGTCGCCCGGTGGTTCGTCGCGTCAGCTCCGGCCCTGGTGAGGTAGTCGGGAAAAGAGCCCCGGCGGTTCCCAGGAATTTGGCAGACCAGGATCGGGGCCGTGGGTCAGTGCGTGTCGGGCCCGGCCTTGCTCCGCGGATCACTGTCGCCCCGCCCCGCCTCGGCGAGGAACGCGTTGTAGCGGGCGAGGTCGTCCACCTCGCCGGCGGCGTCGGCCCGGTCGGCGGCCCGGTCGAGACGGGCCTGTTCGCGCTGGTCGACGCGGATCCACTGGCGAATCAGGACGATCATGACGACGACGGCGGGTAGCTCTCCGAACGCCCAGGCGATGCCGGCGCCGAGCTTCTGGTCAGTGAGCAGCGACGACGCCCAGCCGGGGTGGACGGCGATGTACCAGTCGGGGGCGATGACGGTGGTGGTCTGCATGAGGACCAGGCCGAAGAAGCCGTGCGCCATCATCGACGCCAGGTGAATGACCACCAGTAGGGGATGGGGAAGGCGTCGGCGGCCCGGGTCGACGCCGATGAGGACCCAGAACAGCAGATAACCGGCGACCACGAAGTGGGTGAGCATCGCCAGGTGACCGAGATGGGAACGCATCAGCACACCGAGCAGGTCGCTGAAGTACAGGCCGAACAGGCTGGCGGTGTAGATGCCGAGCGCGACGAGCGGGTGCGTGAGCAGCTTGGTGATCGGGCTGTGCACGCCGATCAGCAGCCATTCCCGGGCGCCGCGTACCTGCGGGTCGGCCGGTCGGCGCAGGGCGCGTAGGGCGAGGGTGACCGGCGCGCCGCCGACCAGCAGGATCGGCACCAGCATCGACAGCACCATGTGCTGTGCCATGTGGGCGCTGAACAGCACGTAGGCGTAGCGCGCGACGCCGAGGTTGGTGCTGGCGGCGAGCAGCAGCATCCCACCCACCCAGCTCGCCGTGCGGGCGATCGGCCAGCCGTGCCCACCGGCGTGCATCCGTCGCACACCGGCCAGGTACCCGCCGATACCGACGGCGCAGAGGGTCAGGAAGAACATGTCCGGCAGCGGTTGTCCGAGCAGGTTGCCCGCGGTTGGCGCGCTGGGCATCGGGAAGCCGAGCAGCTCGGTGATCGGGTCGGCGTCGATGCCGGAGACCGGGACGGGCGTGGGGCTGCGCGACAGCGCCACCGCCAGGCCCACGGTCGCGGCGAACACGGTCAGCTCCCCGGCGGCCAGTCGGCCGAACGCCCAGGGCTTCCCGGCGCGCAGTGCCGGCAGGGTACGGGAGCGGTGTGCCGCGCCGAGCACGCCGAGGACCAGCAGTGCGGCGAGCTTGCCGAGGACCAACCAGCCGTAGCGGGACAGCCAGAGCTGGTCGATCGCACCGAGACGGACGGCCGCATTGGCCAGCCCGCTCACCGTCACGGCGACGAAACAGCCCAGGGCGAGGCGGCTGTACCGGACGGCGGCCTCGGCCAGCAGGCGGGTGCGCCGCACCATCAGCAGGGCGACGAGCCCACCGATCCACACCGCGGCGGCGAGGACGTGCAGGGCCAGGCTGGTGACGGCGATCTGGTGATTGCCGGCCCCGGCGGAGTGGCCGGTGAAGGCCGGGGGCAGCACCGCGACCAGAGCCAGGATCGTGACCGTCGCGGCGAGCCCTCGGGACACCCCGGCGCGAGCCAGCAGGGCCACGGTCAGGGCCAGCCCGGCCTGCAGCATGAGCGACTGCCCCTGCGAGATCGTGGTGGCGAAGCTGACGACCGTCGCGGGCTTGAGCGTCTCCAGCGGTTGGCCGAGGAGGTCCGAGACCGTCAGCACCATCAGCGACAGCGCCACCGCCGCCCAGCCGAGTGCGGCGGCGCTCGCGCGCCGTAGGAGCAGGTAGCCGTGGGGAGAGACGGTTCGTCCGTCGCCGGGCAGCAGGAATGCGGCGGTCACCAGCATGCCGACGGTGACGGTGGCGAGGCCGTCGGAGATGAGCCGGACCACCGGCAGCGCCCAGGTCGTGGCTGGTCCCGCGTCGGGCAGGCCCGGAATCGCGGCAGTGAGAGCACCTCCGACCCGCAGGCCGAGCAGCAGCAGAGCGACTCCCGAGGCGCAGATGGCGACGATGGTCAACCAGCCGAACGCAGCAGATCCTGCGCGTTGAGCGTAGGACCGGGACCGGCCGGTGGACATGGGGGCCGGCTCCGCTGGCGCCGCGACGTTGGTCTGGGCGTTACCAGGATCGTCGGCGGCGAGCTGCCGGGAATCTGTGTCGGACACGTGTTGACCTTGACCTGTGAAGTGATGAAGTGACGCGACCGCGGTCGAGCGGTCTGGTCAGCGACGGGTGGCCCGCCGCCAGAGCAGCCCCGCGCCCACCAGGACGAGGACGACCAGCGCGGCACCAGCGACGAGGACGCCTTCGTTCGGCCCACGGTCGTCCTTCACCGACGCGACGGCGGACGGCGCGTCCGTCGGCGTGCTGACGATCGGCGCGGCGCTGGAATTGGGGTCGGCCACCGTGAACGGGTACGACCCCTGGACCGGGTGACCGTCGGTGGAGACGACACGGTAGGCGACGGTGTAGGTGCCGTTGGGCAGCGCCTCGGTCACCTGGACCGAACCCCTCGCCCCGCTGACCACCGGGTCGCCCGTGGGGACCTTCCGCTTGGCGGCGTCGGTGAGCACGATGGTGGTGAACGTCGGGTCGAGCCGCTCAGCGAATTCGAGCACGATCTCAGTCGGCGCGCTGGACACGGTCGACTCCTGGACCGGCGCCGCGGACCGAAGCGTGTTGTGCGCCCACGCCGGGCTGGCCGTGACGAGCAGCGCCACGACGACGGCGAGCACCGCCGCGCCGAGCCGGACGACGATGGGACGGGACGACGGTACGGTCATGACGAAACTCCGGTTGGCGTGGTCACCCGAGCACCTGCTCGCCGACCCATCCTCCTGGTTGACAACCGGGAGGAATGGCGAATACGGCGGACCCGATCGGCGTGGTCCACTCGTTGAGCAGGTCCCGCTCGGCCAGCCGTTGCTGGATGGGCAGGTACTGCCGGGCGATGTCGGCCTGGTAGGACGTGAAGATCAAGCCGCTGTCCGCATGACCCTCCGCGGTCGGTACACCGTCGTAGTTGTAGGGCCGGCGCAGGATCTTGAACCGGTCGTCGGTGACGTGTGCGCGGGTCATATGAGAGAAGTCGGGGATGACGGTAAGTCCGTCCGGGCCGGTGGCGGCGAAGTCGGGTTCGTCATGTTCGGCGATGCCGGTGAGGGGTGCGCCGCTGTCGAGGCGTCGACCGACAGCGAGTTCGCGGTCGGTCCGGCCGAGCAGGTCCCAGGTCTCCAGGTTCATGCTGAGCCGCCGGAGCACCAGGGTGGTGCTGTCGCGCAGCCATGCCGGGCCGTCGGCCACGAAGACGGCCGAATCCATCGGCGCCCCCGGCCGGGGATTGGCGGTGCCGTCGAGCTGACCGAAGAGGTTGCGCTGCGTGTGGCCGCCCGGCTCGACGCCGGGACTGCGGCGGAAGCCTTGCTGGACCCACCGGACGGTGGCGAAGGGCCGGCTGTCCTTGATCAGGACTCGTTGGGCGTGTGCCACGGTGATCGCGTCGTCCGCGCAGATCTGCAGCAGCAGGTCGCCGCCGGACCAGGCCGGTTGGAGCCGGTCGATGCGGAACTGGGGCAGGTCGGCGACCGATGCGGGCCGCCGGTCGTCGACGCCGGCGGCACGGTAGAGGCCGGGCCCGAAGCCGAAGGTCACGGTCAGCCGTGCGGGCAGCAGGCCGAGTTCGGCCTCGGTGTCGGCCAGGGCGGGGCGGCCCTGGGTGAGACGGGCCGCGTCGTCGGTGAGCAGCCGCAGCATTCGACCCAGCGCGGCTCGGTCGGTGCCGGCCCGCAGGGTGAGGGCCACGAACGACGCGTGCGCCTGCGGTTCGGTGACGACGCCGGCCTGCCGGGCGCCGTGGAACGGCTCGACCAGGCCACCGACGTTCGCCACCGGCATCGTGTCGGCGGCGGCGGCCGGCGGTTGCCCGCTCCCGCCGGTACGAGTCGCGGCGATCGCGGCAGCGCCGGCCAGTGCACCTCCGGCGGCCAGTGCCCCGCCGGTGAGCAGACCACGCCTGCTCACCGGGCGGGCAGTTGGCGTGTCGGTCACGATGCCGGGCTCATGCTCATCTCCGGCGTGGCGCTCATGCTGGGCATGGGCTCGCCGTGCCCGGGGGCGTAGGTCTCCTGGGCACCGGTGAACGGCTTGGCGACCGCGGTGAACTGCTGGGTCTTGCCGTCGGCGAAGGTGAGGGTAAAGGTCAACTCGTCGCCTGCCCGCACGGGCTGCTTGACATCCATCAGCATCAGGTGGTCGCCACCGGGCTCCAGCGGGTGCGTGCCCTTGGCCTTGATCAGGATGCCACCCTGCTTCTGCTGCATGACCATCTTGCCGTCCTTCATGGCCATCTCGTGCAGCTCCATCGACGACACGGAGGTCGTGGCACTGGTCACCGTGACATCGGTGTCGCTGTCATTGACCAGGGTGCCGAAGGCCGCCGTCATCCCCTTGTCGGCCGCCTTCACCCACGGGTCGCGAATCGTGACCACGCCAGCAGGGGTACTCGCCGACACTGACGGGCTCGGCTGCGCGGCCGACGACGAGTCGGACGAGCCGCACCCGGCGACGCCGACCGCGACGAGCGCAGCGGCGGTGGCGAGGACAACGGCCGAGCGTCGGCGCGATCCGAAGGGACTGGTGGTGCGCATGAATTCTTCCTCCGATGGTTGCTGCTGCTTCGTTGGTCGGTCGACGCAGCGCGAAAGTTCCGGGGCGGTCGGTAATTGCCGTCGCGCGCTCGGGGTCGATGCGACGACGAGCTGGCGGAGAAGCGGGGCCTTCCAGGCGGTCAGGCTGGTGACCGGTCGCGGGCCCGTGCCGTGCCCGGGTGGGGTGGTGCCAGTCGCAGCCTCGGCCGGGTGGCCTGCGGCTCGTCGCCGGCGGCGAGGCGCCAGGCGGGGCGGTCTGTCCGGTCCTGCGGCGGAGGGCCGTCAAGGGCCGCCTCGTCTGCGACAACGCGACGACGATCAGGTAACCGGCGAGCAGGAAGCCGTGGCTGACCAGGCGGGTGGGTTCCGCTTCACGGCCAGATTCGCGGCGTCCGCTCAGGGCAGATTGATCGTGTACTCGGCGGTGTGCACCTTTCCGCTCACCTGGAAGTCGAAGAACGCTCGGTACCGGCCTGAACTCGGTGCCGTCAGCCAGAACTGGACCGCCCCGTCGACAAGTTCCTGTTCGGGGTGGACGTGCACGTAGCCGAGGTCGCCCTCGCGGACGACGACCAGGTGCCCGTACGTGCCCAGGTACCGCTCGAGCTGGGCGGGCGTGGTCGTGTCGGCGCTCTTGACCTGGAACCGCATCGGCGCCGTCACTCCCACGGCCGGGGTGCCGTTCATCGACACCGCGTACGGCCCGGCCGTCGCCTGTGCCTGCGCCGGCGGGAGGGCGGTGGGGGTGTGCGCGCCGGGCACGGTGTGGTCGACGCCCAGCACGAGGGGTGTCTGCGTACCGTTGGTCGTGGTGACGGAGAAGTCGGCGTAGACGCGGTAGCCGCCCGGTCGGGCCAGCGTCAGCGGGACGCTCCAGGTGCCGTCGGGTGCCATCGTCGGATGCAGATGCTGGTAGCCGGTCAGGTCGCGTCCTATCACGATCATGTGCAACGGCTTGTCGTGCACGACCGCGAACTGTGTCGCGGCCTGCCGGTCGGTGCCGACGATCCGGAAACGGTAGTCGGCGCGTACGCCCGCCGGTTGAGACCGCTCCAGCGGTTGCAGGGTGTACCCACCGGCGCCGATCGTCGTCCCGGTCGCCAGCGTCTCGCCCGTCGTGCCGTCGCCCGGATGGGTGTGTGGGCCGATGCCCGGCGCATGCTGATGCCCGTCGCCCGCGGACACCGCCTGCCCTGAGGCCGGCGAACCGCCACCTGGCTGCCGCGCGTTGTTGGCGGCCGGGCTCGGGTCGGCGGCGCCGATGCGGCCCAACCCGAATCCAGCGAGCAGGGCCAGCACCAGCCCACCGACGAGCAGCGCCAGGTGTCTGTTGCTCAGCCGGGATCCCGGTGCCATGGCGGCGACGTCCACGTCGGACGCCGATGCCGGGTTGACGAGCCCAGGCGGCGACTCGGCGTCCGTCCTGGCGAGGGCCCTTGCCTCCCGATCGGTCGGAACCAGATCGACCGCGACGCCCGTCCGGGCCACGACAGTCGTGTTGCCCTTGCGCGCCGCCGGCACGGTGCCGGGTCGCCGCCTGCTGCCGGCGGCGGGCGCACCAGCGCCGGTGGCCGCACCGGTCCTGCCGCCGACGGTCTTGTTTCCGGAACGGCCACCGGAACTGCGTCGGCCGGAGGTCGCCGGCGATGTGCGGCTCCGGCCGGTGGGCCTTTCCCTGGAAGCCGGGCGGCGACGCCAAACGACGAAGGCGGCCACCACTGCCACGGCGGCCACCGCCCAGCCGGCCCAGGTGATCGCTCCGGGGCCGTCTTCGTCAGTCGACTCGACCGGGGGAGCCGCCGCCGGTTCGGTCGCCGACCCGGCCGGTGTGGTCGGTACCGCCGACGCTTGCCCGGACGCCTTGTGCTGCTCGGTGGCGGCCAACAGCGCCGGGTCCGGCTGGTTCGTCGGCGGGCTCCACCCCTGCGGCGCAGCAGTCGTGCGCCCGCTGTAGCGGAAGGTCATCGTGCCTCGGACCGTGTCGCCGTCCGAGGCGACCGACAGGTAGCTCACCGAGTACTGACCCGTCGCGGGCAGATGCGCGAGGGCCACCACCGCCGGGAACCCTGTCGTGTACTCGCGTGGCTCGAACTGCCCGTTGACCAGGAAATACTCCCGCACCGGCTTGTCCAGCGGCTTCGGCTCCCCGTACGTCCAGCCGTTGTCGATCCGGCTGCCACCCGGGGCGGTGATCGTGAAGTACGCGTTGGCGGCGACCTTCTCGGTGAAGTACAGCCGCACCGACGTCAACGGCTCGCGCACCGTCGCGGCGGCGGCAGGGGTCGACATGGCGAGAGTCCCGTGGGCTGCGGCCGGCTGACCGGACGCGAGCAGTGCGACCGCCGAGGCGAGGGCGAGCGCGAGCAGGCCCGAAACCACCCGGCCAGGAGCCTGAGGGAGATGACGCATCTGAATATCCTCGCCGTGCCGAGGCTTTTTGCAATAGGGCGCGATCTTTTTCCTCAGATTGCAAAAGTTGGAGGTGCGCCGACGGTGCTGCGCCGCAACGAGTTCCGCGGCGGTATCTCGTGGCCGGTTGTCGTCGCCTGGTCCCAGCCCGGCGATGCTCAGTGCGAGTTCAGGGAGCCCGCGCCGTCATGCGACACCTGGCTCGATCGGTTGGAACAGAAGATGGATGGCACCGTCGAGGTCCAGGCGCTGAATGTTGATGCCGTACACCGGTTCGAGGACGGCGGGGTCCAACACCTCGTCGACGGTGCCTGCGGTGACAACCCCCTCTTGCCCCAGCAGCACCAGGTCGTCGCAGTATCGGGCGGCGAGGTTGAGATCGTGCAGGACCACGATGGAGCAGGTGCCCAGGTTCCGGACCAGCTGAAGGATCTCGTGCTGATAGCGGATGTCGAGGTGGTTGGTGGGCTCGTCGAGGAGCAGGTGGGTGGCCTGCTGGGCAAGGGCACGGGCGATGAGCACACGTTGACGCTCACCTCCGGAGAGGCGGGCGAAGGCCCGGGTCGCGAGGTGCGCGGCGCCGACCCGGGTAAGGCAGCGGGCGGCGATCTCGTGGTCGGCCTTACCGGTGCGTTGGAACGTTGACAGGTGTGGCCCGCGGCCCAGGAGCACCAACTCCGCGACCGTCAGCGCCGTCTCACCGCCGGTCTCCTGGACGACGACCGCGAGCCGCCGGGCGGTTTCCCGTGGGGCAAGGGTGCCCAGGTTGTCGCCGTCGACCAGTACCTGCCCGGCGCCGCTGCGCAGGGCGCCGTAGAGAAGCCGCAGCAGGGTGGTCTTGCCGCTGCCGTTCGGGCCGATCAGGCCGAGCACCCGGCCGGGCCTGGCGGTCACGCTCACCCCGTCGATGACGGGGTTCGTGCCGTACCGCCAGGAGACCCCGGTCGCCTCGATCACGCGGGCGCCTTGAAACGCTGCACGATCCGCTCGAGGCCGTCGATCGACAGCGGGGTCGGCGGCTCGGTGAAGTTGAACAGCTGGGTCATGACGTTCCCGGTACGGACCGCGTTGAGCTTCTCGGCGCCGGGGAGACCGGTCAGGGCCTGCTCGACGGCCTTGGGGTCGCCGTCGTTGTAGAGCAGGATCAGCACGTCAGGGTTGCGGCCGAGCAGTTCTTCGACGGTGACCTCGAAGACGCGCTCCTTGACGTCGCCGAAGACGTTGCGGAAACCGGCCGCCTCCAGCTGCGGCTGGGCCATGCTGGTGGTGCCGTAGGCGTAGGTGGTACCGCCGCCGACGGTGGGGTAGAGCACCGCCGCGGTACGTCCGGACGCGGAGCCGACCTCGGCCTTGACCTTGGTCATCCGCTCCTTCAGCGCGGTGACCGCCGTCGCCGCCTCGGCCTCGCGGCCGAACACCTTGCCGTAGGTCTGCATCTGGGAGTAGATGTCGTCGAAGGTCGGCACGGTGGTGCTGTCGGGGCACATCGCGGGTTCCTCGAGCAGGGGGATACCCACGGCGGAGAGGGTGTCACGGGACAGATTGTTGGCCTCGCCGAGGACCAGGTCCGGTTGCTGGCTGATCACCACCTCTTTGGAGATCTGCAGGTGTCCGCTGGTGTCGGTCTTCTCGGTCAGCAGCGGGACCTTGTCCAGTTCGGCCAGGGTCGCGGCGTCGTAGTACTCCTTCGGGTACTGCCCGGCCCGGGCGGTGACCCGGTCCATGACACCGAGGGAGTGCAGGTACGGGACGGCGGCGCTCTTGAGTAGGACGACCCGCTTCGGCGCGCTGGTGAAGGTGACCTTCGCGCCGCAGTTGGTGAGGGTGACCGGGCTGCCCTGGCCTGCCGTTGTGGGCTCGTCACCGGCGCCGCCGCATCCAGCGGCGAGCAGCACGAGAGCGGCGGTGGCGGCGGTGACGGCGAGACGCCGTGTCTTCATTCGGTTTCTCCTTGAGACGGGCCGGGTTCAGGCGCCGGAGGCGTGTAGACGGCGGATCAGGATCAGCAGGAAGGGAGCGCCGAGCAGCGAGGTGATGATCCCGATCGGGATCTCCTGGGGGGCCAGCAGGACCCGAGCGAGCACGTCGGCCCAGACCAGGAGGACGGCCCCGAGGATGGCGGCCACCGGCACGACACGTACGTGTGGCGCCCCGACGAGGCGGCGGGCCAGGTGCGGGACGACAAGCCCGACGAAGCCGATGCTGCCGGCGGCGGACACCAGCACGCCGACGCTGAGCGAGACCACGACGAGCAGGCCCATCCGGAATCGGGCGGGTGACACACCCAGGGTCTGCGCGGTCTCGTCGCCGATGGCCAGCGCGTCGAGCCGTCGCCCGACGATGGTCAGGTAGAGGACTGTGCCGCCCAGCACGATCGCGGCTATCAGCAGCAGGGCGTTCCATCGGGCCAGTCCCAGCGACCCGAGGAGCCAGAACATCACCGAGCGGGCCCCCTCGGCCGATCCGGACGCGAAGATCAGAAAGCTGGTGGTGGCGTACAGCGCGTATCCGACCGCGACCCCGGACAGCAGCAACCGCAGCGAGGTCAACCGGCCGCCGCTGCGGGCGATCAGGAAGACCAGCAGTGACGCCGCGAGCGCGCCGGCGAAGGCGCTGGTGGACAGGGCGTACTGGCCGAACCCGGCGCCGGCGCCGAACAGGATGGCCGCTGCGGCGCCGCTGGAGGCGCCGGAGTTGATGCCGAGCAGGTACGGGTCGGCCAGCACGTTTCGTACCATCGCCTGCAGCGCCACCCCGCAGACCGCGAGCCCGGCGCCGACGAGCATGCCCAGCAGCACGCGTGGCAGCCGGACCTGCCAGACGATCGCCTCCTGCGGCGGCGTCCAGGTCACGTCGCCGGGTACGCCGAGCAGTTGGTGCCCGATGATCCGGGCCACGGTCAGCGGGGGGATCCCGATCGCACCGGACCCGACCGCGACCACGCCGGTCAGGATCAGCCCGGCCGTCAGCGCGAGCAGCCAGATCGCCGTCCGACGCCGTTGCGCCGCGACGCCGAGTAGGCCCTCCGATTCCTGCGACAGGCTGGTGGCCATCGCCGTACTCCCTATTGCCGGTATATGGCTTCTGCCAAAGCTTGGCAATAAGCTAACAGCAAGATCAATCGGGTGGAAGTCGGTGAGCCGCTGGTCACAGCGGAGTTCCGGCCTGCACGCCGCCGAGCGTCGAGGCTGCGGGCGTACGCGCCGACCCGGCACGTCGATGACGGCCCGCAGCCCATCTGGTGACGCGGCGACGGGGGCGCTGAGTTTTTCCGATCTTGTACCCATCCGTCTGCGGGTCGGGCTCGAATGCCTCATGTCAGCAGCACTCGAGTACAGACATCTGAGGAGTTCGTATGAAGCGGCGCCTGTTTGCCACGGTCGGCGTAATCACCGTGCTGGCCCTGTCCGCCTGCGGGGGCACCGACAGCGAGAACACGGCCGGCGGTGCGAGTGCCCCGCCGAGCATGTCGGCGAGCGCGCCGATGGTCTCGGCGTCGCCGTCGATGATGGCGGGGCAGTTCGGCTCGGGCTGTGCGTCGGTGCCGACGGACCCGGCGAACCCGGGCAGTTTCGAGGCGATGGCGAAGGTGCCGGTGGCCACCGCCGCGTCCGGTAACCCGCTGCTCTCAACGCTGGTGACGGCCGTGAAGAAGGCCAACCTGGTGGACTCCCTCAACGGCGCGCAGGGCGTGACGGTGTTCGCGCCCACCAACGAGGCGTTCGCCAAGATTCCGAAGGCCGACCTGGACAAGGTCCTGGCCGACGACGCGATGCTGAAGAAGGTCCTGACCTACCACGTGGTGACGACCCAGCTGTCCCCGGACACCCTGGCCGGCACCCACAAGACGCTGCAGGGCGACGACGTCACGGTGACCGGCAGCGGCACGTCGTTCACCGTCGATGGCACCTCGATGGTGGTCTGTGGGAACGTCTCGACCGCCAACGCCACCGTGTACATCGTCGACACCGTTCTGATGCCCAAGAGCTGATGGTGTCCACCGACATCGAGCCCCGGCCGGCGACGCGCCGGCCGGGGTGGTCCCGGAGCATCACCGCCACCCGTGGCCTGGTCGTCGGCGTGCTGACCGCCGGGGTCGCCCTCGGCGTGGCGCATCTCGTCGCGGCGTTGGTCAATCCCGCCGCCGACCCGGTGCTGGCAGTCGGCAGTGTGGCTATCGACCTGGCACCGCAACCGCTCAAGGCGTTCGCCATCCGCACCTTCGGCGCCAACGACAAGATCGCCCTTCTTGGCGGCGTCTACACCCTCCTGACCCTGGCTGCTGTGCTTCTCGGCGCAGGGGCGGTGCGGCGGCGTCGCTACGGCGCGGCCGGTCTCGCCGCGTTCGCCGGTCTCGGTGTTGTCGCCGTCCTGTCCCGCCCGATCACGACGCCGGTGGACCTCCTGCCGGTACTGGCGGGTGCCGGCATCGGGATGGCCGCGATGCTGGTGTTGGTGAGCGCCGCCCGCACGGTCACGGCCAGCGCGTCGAGCCGGCCGCGGCTGCTCAACCGTCGCCAGTTCCTCGCCACGACGGCAGGGGCAGCGCTCATCGCCGGCGCCACGGCAACCATCGGCCAGGCTGTCGGTCGCCGCAGCGCGGTGGGTGCCCGTTCCCGCGCAGCCGTTCGCCTACCGCCGCCGGCGCGTCCCGCACCGCCGCTACCCGCCGGTGTGTCCGCCGGGGTGGACGGGGTCTCGGCGTTCCGCACCCCCAACCGGGACTTCTACCGTGTCGACACCGCCCTCACCGTCCCGCAGGTCGACCTGGAGACCTGGCGGCTGACCCTGGACGGGGCGGTTGACCGGCCCCGCACCTGGACATTCGACGACCTCCTCGCCCGCGGTCTCGTGGAGCGCGACATCACCCTCAATTGCGTGTCCAACGAGGTCGGCGGCCCCTACGTCGGCACCGCTCGCTGGAGCGGGGTTCCCCTGGCGCCGCTGCTCCGCGAGGCGGGTATCCGCCCCGGGCAGAACCAGCTCGTCAGTCGCTCAGTGGAGGGCATGACCATCGGCACGCCACTCGAGGCGATCCTGGACGGCCGCGACGCGCTCCTGGCCGTGGCCATGAACGGTGAACCCCTGCCCCTGGAACACGGCTTTCCCGTCCGCATGCTCGTACCCGGCCTCTACGGATACGTCGGCGCCTGCAAATGGCTCACCTCCATGAAGGTGACCACGTTCGACGCGTTCGACCCCTACTGGGTACAGCGAGGGTGGGCCGCCGACGCACCCGTCAAGACCGCATCCCGCATCGACACCCCGAAACCCTTCGCCCAACGGCGGGCCGGCCCCGTCATGCTCGCCGGTGTCGCCTGGGCGCAACGTCGCGGGATCACCGCCGTCGAGGTGCAGATCGACGACGGGCCGTGGCGGCAGGCCCGCCTCGCCGACGGCCCGTCACCGGACCTGTGGCGGCAGTGGACCTACCGTTGGGACGCGCCTGTCGGCAGTCACACCCTGCGCGTCCGGGCAACCGACGGCACCGGCGCCACCCAGACCGGGCAACGGGCCACACCCTTTCCTGACGGCGCGACCGGCTGGCACAGCACCACCGTCACCATCACCTGATCCGGCGCCCTCGGCTCATGCCGGTCAGCGGGCTGCTCACGACCGCACCAGATGAATGGCTTGCCGCCCGGACCGGAAAGGAACTCTGTCCAGCACCCATCCGGTGGTCGCCCCGCGACGAATCCCTCCCGACAGCACCCGAACGCCCAACGCCGATCCGGCGGAGACGGAGATTTGTTGTGAGACTGTCCCGAGCCCTGCTCACCGTGCCCGCGGCCGCGCTGATCCTCGCGTTCCCGGCAGTCGCGTACGCCGACGAGAGCGTGCAGGTCCAGTTGCAGGACCTCAACGAGACCGGTGCCACCGGTACCGCGACGTTGACCGCGACGAGCGGCGGTGACCTGAAGGTCATGATCCGGTCGAAGGGCATGACGCCGAACTCGCCGCACGCCCAGCACGTGCACGGCGCCGCGAACGGCATGGACTTCCACTGCCCGGACAAGTCCGCCGACGCCAACGGCAACGGCTACGTCAGCACCGAAGAGGGCCTCAAGATGTACGGGGACATCTTCATCTCGCTGACCACCACCGGAGACACGACCAAGGCCAGCGGCCTGGCGGTGGACCGGATGCCGAAGGCCGACGCCAAGGGCAACCTCAGCTACGAGCGCACCATCCCCGCCGCGGACCTACCGAAGGGCACCGTCGAGCACCTGAAGGACCTGCACCTCGTGCAGCACGGCATCGACGCCAACAAGAACGGCACGTACGACATGGAGGCGCTCGGGGAGTCGACGTTCGCCAAGTCCGTCGGCGTCAACGGCATCCCCGCCGAGGCCACCGACCCCGCGACCTGCGGCATGGTCAGCGGTGCGGCCGCCGGCTCCGTACCCGCCGGGGGAGTCGCCACCGGCGACGGCAGCACCTCCGGTGGGTCGCCGATGATGATGTACACCGTGGGTGGCATCGCGCTGCTCGGCGCCGCCGGTGCGGTCGTCGCGCGCCGCCGGCTCGCCGCCGAGCGCTGATTCGGATCATCCGATGGACAACGGCGACGCACCAGTGCCGACCGACCGCCGCCAGGGGCACCTCACCCTCCTGGCGGTGGCCGGCGTCCTCACCGTGACGGCGGCCGTGTCCATCGGTCTCGCGGTGGCCGACCGGGGTGGTGATCCACCTCGGCCCGACGCCTCCGCTGCGGCACCAGCCGCGAAGGCGTCGCCTGCTCCGGCGACCAGGCCGGGCGAACTGACCTCGGGACCACTGATGGCCAGCTCGCCGCCGGTGCGGGTGTCGATCCCGTCGTTGCGGGCCACCGCCGCGATTGTCGCCCTCGGCCTACAGGCGGACGGTGCGATGGAGGTGCCGGACAGCGCCGCCGACGTGGGCTGGTTCACCAAGGCGCCGACGCCCGGGGCGCTCGGTCCGGCCGTGCTGGCCGGGCACGTCAACTGGAAGGGCCGTCGCGGGACATTCTTCGATCTGGGCAAGCTGTCCGTCGGCGCCGGCATAACGGTCAACCGTCAGGACGGCAGTACCGCGATGTTCACCGTCAGCAAGGTCGAGCAGTATCCCAAGGACCACTTCCCCACCGATGAGGTGTACGGGGCCACCGACCACGCGGCGCTCCGCCTGATCACCTGCGGCGGCGAGTTCGACGACACCACTCAGCACTACCGCGACAATGTCATCGTCTACGCGCGCCTCGCCCACGCTCATGCCGCCTAGCACCGGAGTACCCGGCGGCACAACGCACCGCCGCCAGCACAGGAGAGGACATGCCGACAATGAGCGGTGACCCGGAACAGGCGCGGCGGTTGCGATCGGTGCCGCCGGACACCGCGAACCCACCGAACGCCGACGAGTTGCTGTCTCGGGTGGCGCGGGGTGACGAGGCCGCGTTCGCGGCGCTGTACGACGCCGTGGCGGGCCGGGTCCTCGGGTTGGCCCGCCGGGTGGTGCGCGACCCGGCGCAGGCGGAGGAGGTGACGCAGGAGGTGATGGTCGAGGTGTGGCGCACAGCTGGCCGCTTCGACGCCGGTCGTGGCTCGGCCTCGGCGTGGATCCTCACCATGGCACACCGCCGGGCGGTGGATCGGGTGCGCTCCGAGCAGGCGCACACCGACCGTGCCTCGCGGGTCGCCGCGACCGAGTCGCACGTCCCCTACGACGAGGTGGTCGAGGATGTCACCGCCCGGTTGGAGCGGGAACAGGTCCGCCGGTGCCTGGGCCGGTTGACGCCGGTGCAGCGGGAGGCGGTGGCCCTGGCCTACTACGGCGGCCACACCTACCGTGAGGTCGCCGAAAAACTGAAGACACCGCTGCCGACGGTGAAGACGCGGATGCGCGACGGGCTGATCCGGATGCGCGACTGCCTGGGCATCGAGATGGAGGGACGGGCATGAGCGCCGACATCCACACCCTCGCCGGCGCGTACGCCCTGAACGCGGTCGACGACCTCGAGAGGGCTGCGTTCGAGCGGCACCTGACCGACTGCGAGCCGTGCCGCCGGGAGGTGGCCGAGCTGCGCGAGACGGTTGCACGGCTCGCCGACGACACCGTCGTCGAGGCCACACCCCCGGGGTTACGGGAGCGCACCCTCACCCAGGCGGCGCGCACCCCGCAGCTGCGCTCCGGTGCCGCAGACGACAGCGCGAAACGGCAGGCAGGCAGGTGGCGACGGCTCACCGTGGCCGCCGCCGCAGCCGTCCTCGTGGCCGGTGGGGCGAGCGCGGTCACCTGGACCGTGAGCAACGATCGGATCAGCGACGAGCAGGCCAGCAGCGACCAGGCCCGGCAGATCGCCGCCGTCCTGGACGCCCCGGACGCCCGGGTGTTCGAACGGTCGCTGCAGCCCGGCGGCGCCGCGACCGTGGTGGTCTCGCGCGACCGCGACCGAGGAGTGGTGCTGCTGCGCGACCTGCCCGAGCCCGGCCCGGGGCGGATCTACGAACTCTGGCTCATCCGCGGCAGCGAGCCCCGCAAGGTGGGACGACTCGCCGAGGGGGTCCGGGCGTCGACCTCGGTCATTGGCCCGATCGCCGAGGCGGGGACGTTCGGGGTGTCCAATGAGCCCGTGGGTGGCTCCGCCGCGCCTACCCGGATCGTGGGTACGGTCGAGCTGAGCTGAGCCCGGGCCGACCGCGGTCACGCTGTCGGCCGGCCCGACCCGTTTCCTGCGACCACGCCGCCGTTGAAGATGCCGGTCGTCTGAGCTTCACCGGTGAGGAGGGCGGGGTTGAGATCGTTGTCGGTGTAGGCGGCGCCGCGCTGCGTCCCGGCGACGGCCTCCTGCGTCAGCCGCGCGTTCGATGGCGGCACCATCAGCACGCTGAAGTTCTGTCGCGGATCGGTAAACCCTGGGGCCCGGTGCGGTGTCTTGGTAACCGACGGGGACCGGGAGGCCAGATGCGAGATTCGCGTGGTGCGGAGTTCGACGATTTCGTTCGTGCGCGATCGGTGGCCCTGCTGCGGGTTGCTTATCTGCTGACGGGTGATCGACACGCGGCGGAAGACCTGCTTCAGGAGGTGCTGGAGCAGGTGTACGTGCGCTGGCGTCAGGTGCGAACCACACCGGAGGGCTACGCCAGGCGGGCACTTGTGAACCGGGCCGCCAACCGGTGGCGGCGGCGCGCCCGGCGGCCTGAGCAGACGCTGGGAGACGTGGACCGCGTCGAACAGGACCACGCCGATGACGTGGCGCTCCGCGAGGCGGTCATTGCGGCGCTGCTCACTCTGCCGCCTCGGCAGCGCGCCGCGGTCGTCCTCCGATACCTGGAGGACCTGTCCGTCGCCGACGTGGCCGCCGCACTGGCCTGTTCCGAAGGCGCGGTGAAAAGCCAGGCGTCGCGAGGCCTCGCTCACCTGCGAGAGGCGTTCGCCGGATCCGACCTCGTCGTGTCCTTCACCAACATCTCCCGGAGCTCGCGATGACTATGCATGACAGTGACGTGCGCGCCATCCTGCAGCGCGCGACGGATCATGTGACCGGCCCTCCGGGCCTTCTCGACAAGGTGCGCCGAGGTGGGCGACGCCGGATCATGCGTCGCCGGGCCGTCCTGGCCGCGGCTTTCGCAGTTGTCGTGGCAGCCCCGCTGGTCGGTGCACTCCAGTTCCCGGGCACCAGGGACCGGGGCGAGGTCGCCTCGCCGATCTTCGGCCAGGCGACACGTGGAGACCTGGCTGGCGACAAGGGTTATCTGCGGCAGGTCCGCGAGAGGTGGCTGCGCCGCTTCGAAGAGAACGCTCTGGACGAAGGTCTGCGCGGCGAGCCGCACGTGGTCTGGGCGGGACGTACGCCGGCCGGCCCCGCCGCCTACGTCGCCCAACGCACCGCCAACAATCCGGCGGTGAGTGATCCGCCGGGCGACCGCATGGCCGCGGTCGCGGCGTTCGTCGAGCCCACCGCCGACGGGCCACGTGTCATGGACCCGGAATCGGTTACCGACACCGGCACCCACGGCAACTCGCAGGCCGCCCTGCTGGGTCCCGATCGAAACGTGCTGCTCGTGCTCGACGCCGGAGCGCCGGTCGAGTTCTCGCCGGAATTGCGGTACACGGCAGACGGCAGGATCGACCGTACCTTCCAGCCGGTCGCGTTCCGGGACGGCGCCGCCGTACTGCAGGTGCCGCCGCAGCGCACGAAGATCACGGTTGCTCTCGCCAGGACACCGGTCAGCATGGAAAACCAGGTCCACATCACCAACGCCACGGACATTCTGTTCCCGAACGACGAGGACCTGCCGCCGCAACCGACCCTCAGCCACACGCTGGCCGGCGCGGAAGAGGTGTGGGGCGACAAGGACGTCTCTGCGGAGCCGGCCTTCGACGCCTACTACGACGCGGGCGGGGCCCACACCCACGACGGGTCCCCCCTCCTGTACATCAAAGGTGCCACCCCGGACGGCCGGCGGCTGCTGCTCCAAACCATTCAGTACGACGACGACCCTGCCCGCGTGATCGTGCTGCTCGCCCGCGGCGACGGTCCCTTCACGGCGGCGGCCAGCGGGTTCGTGGACTGGAATGCGCCGTTGCCGGTGCGGCTGCGGCTGCCCGACGAGCAGGGCATTCTGGTCGCCGCCGAGGGCGCAGCGCTCAACTATCGGATCGGCACCGGGAAGTGGCACGACGCCGGCCGAGACGCGGCCCTGCTGCCCCACAACGCCACCGAGGTCCGTGTCACCCCCACCAACGGCAAGGCCAGCACCGTGACCACCGGACCCTGACCGCCGAGCCTCACCGGCAGCTCGCGGCCCGCAACGCGGGCTGCGAGCTGCCCGTCAGACCAGCCCAGCTCATCGTCGGTGGTCTGCCCCACGAAGTCCGCCGCGGATTGCCGCCTTCGAGAGTCCATCATGGAGCCCGGACGCGGTGTACCGTCGCCGCATGACGGTGCTGCAGGAGTTTGTCGCCGCTCTTTCCAGCGGCCGGATCCAGGTTGTCGACCTCACCGCTCCGCTCTCGGACCAGACCCCGATCCTGGGTCTGCCCGAGCAGTTCGGCCAGACCTGGCCGTTCCAGCTCAGCGAGATCAGCCGATACGACGACCGCGGTCCGGCCTGGTACTGGAACAACTTCTCCACCGGCGAGCACACCGGCACCCACTTCGACGCCCCGGTGCACTGGGTCAGCGGTCAACAGGGCGCGGATGTGTCGCAGGTCCCGGTGAGCCAGTTGATCGCCCCGGCGGTGGTGATCGACCACACCGCCGACGCCGCCGACAACCCTGACTTTCTGCTCGAGGTCGAGCACATCAAGGCGTGGGAGGCGGAACACGGTGCCCTGCCCACCGGTGGCTGGCTGCTCTACCGCACCGGCTGGGACGCGTACGGCGACGACCCGGAGCGGTACGCCAACGCCGGACGTACCCCGGGCATCTCCGTCGAGTGCGCCCGCTGGCTCGCCGAGGAGTCGCCGATCCAGGGCGTCGGGGTGGAGACGGTCGGCACCGACGCGGGCGCCGCGCATTCGTTCGACCCGCCGTTCCCGTGCCACTCGTTCCTGCTCGGCCAGGAGAAGTACGGCCTGACCCAGCTCCGTAACCTGGCGCAGTTGCCGGCGACCGGCGCGGTGGTGATCGCCGGGCCACTGCCGATCGTCTCCGGGTCCGGCAGCCCGTGCCGGGTCCTCGCGCTGGTCGAACGGTAGGACCGGGTCACAGATGCGGGTAGCGGAGGTGGTCGGGCGGGTTCTGCACGGACACGGCGCACGCTACGTCTTCGGGGTGGTCGGCAGCGGCAACTTCCATGTCACGAACGCGTTGGTGGCGGCCGGCGCCCGGTTCGTCGCGGCGGCCCACGAGGGCGGCGCGGCGAGCATGGCCGACGGGTACGCCCGCACCTCCGGGACGGTCAGTCTGCTCTCGGTGCACCAGGGTCCGGGCGTCACCAACGCGCTGACCGGCCTCACCGAGGCCGCGAAGAGCCGTACCCCGATGGTGGTCCTGGCCCCGGAGGCGACCGCGCCGCGGTCGAACTTCTTCATCGACCTGCCGTCGCTCGCCGCCTCGGTCGGGGCCGACTTCCATCGGGTACGCGCGACGCACGCGGCCGAGGACGCGAGCGCGGCGTATCGGGCCGCCGCCCGGGGCGCGACGGTGGTGCTGGCCCTCCCGTTGGAGGTGCAGAGCACCGTGACCGAACCGTGGTCCGGCCCGGTCCCCGCGGTCGCGTCGACCCCGGCCGCCGCCCCGCAGGTCGAGCCGTTGCTGGCGGCGCTCCGGGCCGCGCGTCGACCGGTCTTCATCGCGGGTCGGGGCGCCCGGGCGGCCCGGGAACCGCTGGTCCGGCTCGCCGACGCGTGCGGCGCGCTGCTCGCGGCCTCGGCGGCGGCGAAGGGGCTGTTCGCCGGGAACCCGTGGAACATCGATGTGGCCGGCGGCTTCGCCACCCCGCTCGCCGTCGAGCTGATCGGCGCGGCGGACCTGGTCGTCGCGTGGGGCAGCACGCTGAACATGTGGACCACCCGGCACGGCGAACTGATCCCGCCCTCCGCCGTCGTCGTCCAGGTGGACCAGGACCCGGCCGCTCTCGGGGTGAACCGCCCGGTTGACCTGACGGTGGCCGGTGAGGTGGCGGCGGTCGCCGAGGCGGTGCTCGATCGGCTGGGCGCCGGCTCCACGGCGCCCGTGGACGCCGGGGCCGATGGCTGGCGTACGCCGGAGCTGGCACAACGGATTCGCGACCACGGCCGGTGGCGGACCGTCCCGTACCGGGACGAGGGTACGTCGGCGCGGGCCGGCGCCCCGGCGACGATCGACCCGAGGACGCTCTCGGCCGCCCTGGACGACCTGCTGCCGTCCGACCGGACGGTGGTGGTCGACTCCGGCAACTTCATGGGCTACCCGTCGATGTGGCTCGACGTGCCGGACGTGGCCGGATTCTGTTTCACCCAGGCGTTCCAGTCGGTCGGGCTCGGGCTGGCCAGTGCGCTCGGCGCGGCGGTCGCGCGGCCGGACCGGCTCACCGTCGCCGCGGTCGGCGACGGTGGCTTCGTCATGTCCGCAACCGAGCTGGTCACTGCGGTCCGGCTGGCGCTGCCACTGCTCGTGGTGATCTACGACGACGCGGCGTACGGCGCCGAGGTGCACCACTTCGGCCCGGACGGACACCCGCTGGAGACGGTCACCTTCCCCGAGACCGACCTGGCCGCGATCGCCCGTGGTTACGGCTGCGACGGGTTGACCGTCCGGACCGTCGACGATCTCGGGCCGGTACGCCAGTGGCTCGCCGGCCCGCGTACCCGGCCGCTCGTGGTCGACGCCAAGGTCTGCGCCGCGCGCGGCTCATGGTGGCTGGAGGAAGCGTTCCGTGGCCACTGAGCCACCGCCGGATCAGAGCGTGAAGCCGACCGGGGCGCGGCGAGTCCGACCGGTATGAGACGGGCGGGATACCCTACCTGCGCTGCCTGGAACCGCCGACCGGAGGAGTCGATGCTGGGATGACGGCAGGGCGACCGATGCCGACACAGGACGACGTGCTCGGGTACTTCGAGACGCTGTCGAACTGGGGACGGTGGGGCGACGAGGACGAGCTCGGCACTCTGAACCACATCAGCGACGACGTCCGGCTGGCGGCGGCGCGGGCCGTGCGCCACGGCAGGAGCGTGTCCTGCGCTTGGGAGGTTGCCGTACCGGAGGACGCGGAGCGGTCGACGACGACGTGCCCGTGCGCCGCCGACATGCCGGGTGCCGAGAACATGCCGCCCGCCTTCCACGCCGACCGGCGCTGGGGTTTTTCGTCCGAGCGGCTCGGCATCAGTTTCCACGGCAACACGCTCACCCACGTCGACTCGCCGTGCCACATCTTCTGGGACGGCACGATGTACAACGGGCGGTCGCACTCGTTGGTCGACGCCACGACGGGTTCGGCGTGGGCGGCCGTCACGGCGGCGGCGAACGGGATCATCACGCGTGGTGTCCTGCTGGACGTTGCGAGGGCCCGCGGTGTGCCGTGGTTGGAACCGGGGCAGGGCGTGTTTCCGGACGACCTTGAGGAGGCCGAGCGTCGCCAGGGTGTACGGGTGCGGTCCGGCGATGCGGTACTCCTGCGGACCGGCTATGGCCGCGCCCGGCACGAGGCCGGTGCGGCCAGCGGTTTCACGCAGGCCGGCTGGCACGCGTCCTGCCTGCCGTGGCTCCATGAACGCGAGGTCGCGCTGATCGGCGCCGACACCCCGCAGGACGTCCAGCCGTCGGGGTACGAGGACGTGTTGATGCCCGTTCATGCCGTGAGTCTCGTCGCGATGGGCCTGTGGCTGCTCGACAACTGCGACCTGGAGGCGTGCGCGGCAACGGCTGTCGAGCTCGGCCAGTGGGACTTCCACCTCGCGGTCGCGCCGGTTCGCTTCGCCGGCACGTCCGGCAGCCCGGTCAACCCGATCGCCACATTCTGATCGCGCTTCACGAGGGGTGCGATGCCATCGGCCCGCCCTCGTCTGGCGCGGTCGTGGTCGGTGAGCACACCCGCCCAACGTCGCAGTGCCGTCATGGTGCCGGTGACCGCACCAGGGCGACGCGTCGTCGGT
The DNA here is from genome assembly GCF_003667455.1 of Micromonospora sp. CV4. Lineage (NCBI taxonomy): Bacteria > Bacillati > Actinomycetota > Actinomycetes > Micromonosporales > Micromonosporaceae > Micromonospora > Micromonospora sp. CV4. The sequence continues at coordinate 49,891 of NZ_RCVI01000342.1, forward strand.
AGTCGGCGGCCACGGCTACGACGAGGGGGCCCCAGGCGACCAGTGGCGCGTAGTATCGCAAGACGTCCCAGCCCGGAGCCGGAAGTGCCGGACCGTCCTGGCCTATCCCCACCCAGCCGCGTTCCACGAAATGGAACCTGCTGTTCAAGAAGAAATATGCGCAGATGGCGACGAGCAACGAGCCGCCGATCAGCGCGACGAGCACGACCGGACGTGCCGGGATGGGACGACCCCCGAGCAGCGGCACCCAGCGTGGGACCTGTTGTCCCCAGCGGTGCACCAGCCCGAGTGTCGACAGGGCCAACCCCATCGACAGGACGGACAAGAAGATCATGTACCCCGTGGTGGCGGCGTCGTCCGTGAACACGAGGGACAGCCGCCAGACGGCAGACGGTAGGACGCAGACCGGGACGGCGTAGGCGGCCCAGACGGCCCAGGGCGATGGGGCGGTGGCCCAGGTACGGCCAGGGTCAGTGGGATTCATGAGCGCTCCGATCTTCGAAGGTTGACGTCGTTGAGGCCCCGGCTGCGGTCGACCCGACCGGTGGCTCGCGCCGAGAGGCCGGTGTTCGCGACGCGGGCCGGACGCGGCCGGTGGCGAGGGCGTAGCCGGTGGTCGTGACGCCCAGCGACACTCCCCAGCCGAGGAACACCAGCAGCGTGGCGGCCACCGCCCACCCCTCCCACACGTCGGACCAGCGCAGGTCACCCGCGGTCAGTTGGCCGACGAACACCGCGACGCTCAACACGCCGTAGGTGATCAGCGCGAGCGCCACCACCCCGGCCGGGATCACCGCCAGCAACCGGGGGACCGGCCGACCGCCCAGTCCCGGCACCCAGCGCGGGAACTGCTGCCCCCACCGCTGAACCAACCCGAGAACGAGCAGGCCGGCGAGCGGCGGGGCGACGGTGATCGCCACGCCCGTCGGGATGGAGAGATTCAGGTGGATGTCATCCAGCTCCCGCTGGGAGATGCCGAACGGAACGCCGAGCACCCACAGCCCGTGCGGCACCGCCCAACCGGCCACCGGCAGCGCAACCGCCACGTACGCCCAACGGCGGGTCCACCGCGGCACCGGCCGGTAGCCGGGAGCCACCGGTCGGCGCGGCGGACCGGACGAGTTCGCCAGCCCGGCGAACAGGACGCCACCGGTCACCAGCGCGAGCCGGGCGCCGAGGTCACGCCAGTCCGAGGGACGCCCCGTCAACGCCGCCGGGACCTCGAAGAGCAGATGCAGCGGGAACGCGACCACCAGAAGCAGCGCGGCCGCCACCCAGCTGCCGGCGGCGGTGGAACGGCCGGGAAAACGGACCGAGCACCCCACCAGCACCGCCAGGGCGACACCGACTCCCAGCGCTCCCCAACCTGCCCAGAACGGCAGCGCCTCGACCCGGTCCGCGCCGCATCCCCCCGCTGGATCGACCAGAGCGGTCCGGTCGCAGGCGGTGTACCCCCACCGGCCACCGGCGATCCAGTACAGACGTAGAGCCACCTCACCGACGACGAAGACGACGCAGGCAACCGCCCACCGCGCGCCCCAGGAACGCTGAATGACTGGCATGGATCAATAAGACGTGGCGACGGACCGCCCGTCCTCCCGTGCAGAAGGGATCGCGCTCCCTCTGCTCGGGGAGCGGCTTCCGGGATGCCGGGGTTGAGGAAGAACCGGGGCAGTGGTCAGCGGTTGAGGTAGGCCGAGGCCGCCGAGTTCTTCGCTGGCGATGAACACCGACCGTACGTTGAGGATGGCTTCCTCGACGTGGGCAGGGCAGCCCCACGCCGCATCGCCCCACGACTCCCGGGCGTGCGGGCCCGTGCCCAGCACAACCCGCACGTCGCGGCCGGTGTAGGGCTCTCCCGTGCGGTAGACCTGGTCCAGCAGGGCGATGAAGCCCTGACCGGCCAGCTCCGGCACCAGGTCCGCGAGCGCGACCCCCGTGCGAGCCCGCACCTCCTCTCCGGGCGGATGACCGGCTCAATCGGGGTGGTCGAATCGGCTACGGCGCCGTCCGGGCGGGTGTGCCCTGCCGCCCAGCCGCAGGGCTGGTGGAGGGACGGGCGGCGGTCGACGCCGGCGCGGCGGCGCGGCCCCGCCGCGCGTCCACGGCCAGCAGCGTGAGGGCGACCAGCGTCAGCAACCCGCCGACGAGTGCCAGCGGGCGCGCTCCCGAGGTGGACAGGAGGGCGCCGCCGAGCAGTGATCCGCCGGCGATGCCGGCGTTGAAGGCGGTGCTGACGCCGGCCGACGCCATGTCGGTGCTGCCCGGAGCCAGTTGCAGCATCCGGCTCTGCACGGCGGAGCCGAACGCCGCGTAACCGAGGCCGATCCCGGCGAGGAGCACGACCGCGCCGGGCCGGAGCGCGCCGAGCGCGTACAGGCCGAACAGCGAGGCCGTGCCGATGCTCAGCGGCGTCAGCAGGGAAGCGATCGGCCGGGTGTCCAGGGTCCGGGCCGCGGCCAGGGTGCCGACGACGCCGGCCGCGCCGGAGACGAACAACAGTGGTGCCAGCAGCGCGTCGGCGAAGCCGCTGACGTCGAGCAGGAACGGGGTGACGTAGGTCTGGAGGGTCATGAAGCCGCCGATGCCGAGGGCGGTGGCGATCAGCAACAGGGCGAAGCGCCGCCCGTCCGGTGCGGTGCCCCGGGCGGCGCCGCCGGCGGCCGGGGGATACGAGGGAAGGAGGACGAGCACCGCGGCGGCGGTCGCCAGGCCGACCCCGGCCAGCACCGCGAACGCCACGCGCCAACCGGCCTGCTGCCCGAGCCAGGTGCCGATGGGTACGCCGAGCACGGGCGCGAGCGTCGCCCCGGTCGCGAACAGCGCCACCACCCGGCCGCGCACCGCGACCGGGAAGAGCCCGGTCACGGTCGCCGTCGCGATGGACCAGAACAGCGCCTGGGCGAGGGCGGTCACGAGGCGGGAGCCGGCCAGCACGGCGTACGTCGGCGCGAGGGCGGCGGCGGCGTTCCCGGCGGCGAACAGGAGCATCGTGACGCCGAGCAGGTGACGCCGGGGGATCCGCTGGGTCAGCCTGGCCAGCGGCACGGACGCCAGCACGACCACGATGGCGTACCCGCTGACCAGCAGACCCACCTGTGAGCGGGACCGGTCGAGGTCGGGTGCGATGTGGGTCAGCAGGCCGACGGGCAGCAGTTCGGTGGTGATGAACGCGAACGCGGCGAGGGAGAGGGCGACGAGCACGGCCCTGGCCCTTCGCGGCGACACCTCTGGCGCCATGCCCCACCCCCCTTTTCATGGTCACCGTAGTCGAGGGATCCGACCCGCTCGGTCGGCGCCCTCGGTACGGCCGGGGCACTCCCAACACGATCAGGCGCCCCGTTGACAGGCGGTAGGAGCGGCGGGCACCGACAATGGAAAGGGTGGCACCCGCCTTCGTCCTGCACCATCACCGCAAACCGCGACCGCACTTTGACCTGCGGCTCGAGGAGGACGGTGTGCTGCGCTCCTGGGCGGTGCCTCGCGGCCTCCCGGACAGTCCCAGCGACAACCGGCTCGCGATCGCCGTGCCCGACCACGACCTCGAACACCTCACCTACGAGGACGCCGACAAGTCGATCGCCGACATCGGTACGTGGGAGGAGCACGACCGCACCGACCGCCGGATGCTGTTCACGTTGCACGGCCGCACCGGCCACCGGCGATACGCGCTCATCAACACCGGCGCGGGCTGGCTGCTCCACTTGACGAAAGAGCAGCCGCCGGACGAGCGCAGAGTCATGGGTGAGGATGGCGGGTGATGCCGTCCAGGATGGTCGTCAGGTTGTGGTGGAAGGTTTCCTCGGCGTCGAGGTGGGCGCCGTCGATGACGAGCCGGGCGACAGTGGGGTAGCGGCCCGTCTCCAGCATGCGTGTCAGGTAGGGCCCGAGAGCGGCCTGCCAGGCGGACACGTCGGTGCCGGTTGAACGGGCGGTGCGGCGCTCGGTGATCTCCCTGCGGAGCGCCCCGACGATGAACGCGTTGAGGGCGCCCACAGCCCGCTGAAGGTCGTCGACACTGCGCACGCCAGGGGCCTGGCTGAGCGCCGCCGCGGTCGATTCGCCCACGGCGAGCGCGTGCGGTCCCAGGTGTGGCCTGCCGCCGAGCAGGTCGACGAACCACTCATGCTCCAGAGCGGCATCCCGGGTCCGGTGAACGACGGCCAGCACCGTGGCGCGCCACTCGGAGTGCTCGCCGGCCTCGGCGATCTGGGCATACACGGCGTCGACCATCAGATCAAGCAGCTCGGATCTGTTGGTCACGTAGTCGTAGAGCCGCATCGGACCGACACCGAGCTCCTTGGCGATCTTGCGTACCGACAGCCCGTCGAGGCCGTGTGCGTCGGCGATCCGGATCGCCGTGGCGGCAATCTTCGCGCGGGTCAGGGGCACCGGCGCCGCCCGGGGCTGGGGCTCGGGCCGTTCCCAGACGGGCAACGGCGCGCTACCGTACGGCGTATCCATAGAATACAGCGTACGGTAACGGAGATGATGATGCGAATCGCGATCGCCGGCGGCGGCCTCGGCGGCCTGACCCTGGCTCGGATCCTGCGCCGGCACGGCATCGACGCGGTGGTGTACGAACGCGAGGCGAGCCGATCCGCGCGACCACAGGGCGGAATGCTCGACCTGCACCCGGAGTCCGGGCAGAAGGCGCTGGCCGAGGCGGGCCTGGCCGGCCGGTTCCGGTCCGAGGCACGGCCGGAAGGCGAGGAACATCGCATCCTCGACCCGGCCGGACGCATCCTCGTGCACCACGAGCCGGAGCCCGGCTCGTTCTCCGGACGTCCCGAGATCGATCGGAGCGTACTGCGGGATCTTCTGCTCGATTCACTCCCTCGCGACGCGGTCGCCTGGCAGCACCGGCTCGTCGCGGCGACGCCACGACCCGACGGAGGCTTCGGGCTGACGTTCGATGGCGGCCGAAGCGCCGACTGCGACGTCCTCATCGGCGCGGACGGCGCACGCTCGGTCGTCCGATCCCTGCTGACCGACGCGACACTGTTCTGCGTGGCCACCCTGGTGGAGCTGAGCATCAGCGACGTCGACCGGCGCCACCCGCGTCTCGCCGAGCTGGTCGGCCCCGGAAACCTCTGGTGCATCGGCGTGAGCCAGATCCTGGCAGCGCAACGCCTCGGCGACGGCAGCATCCGAGTCGGGATCTCCCTACCCGCGGACGAGCGCGACCTGGACAGCTACCGCAGCAAGCGCGCTCTGCTGGACATGTTCGATGGCTGGGACCCCGGCCTCACCGCACTCATCGAAGCCGGAGACAGCACGCCGACCCCACGCAGGATCGAGGCGATGCCCACCGGCACGCGCTGGACCCACCAGCCGGGCATCACCCTGATCGGTGACGCCGCGCACCTCATGCCACCGGTCGGCGAGGGCGCCAACCAAGCCATGCTCGACGCCGCCGAACTCGCCGCCGAACTCGCCGCGAATCCCGCGGACCCCGATTCGGCGATCCGGACGTACGAGGAGGCGATGTTCACCAGGATCCACCCGATCGCCGAGATGTCCGCGCGAGTCCAGGCGATGATGCTGTCCCCAACCGCAGCCGACGACATCGTTCGCTTCTTCACGCCGCGGCCCGCCGAACCGGCAACCGCAGATTGACCACGCGCGACGCAGCCCGCCCGCCCGTGGCCGACGCTCCTGCCCTGCCTGTGCCGCGCTCGGGACCGCGACGTCAGCGGGTCGCGCCGGAGCTGCGGCTCACCATCAGTTCGGCAGCGTCGACAACCTCGAAGTCGTCGCCGCGCAGACCGCCCAGCTTGTGCAGCGCGTCGTTGTCCCATCGCCGGTCGGGCGCACCCGAGATGAACCACGCCGAGCCGTGGTCGGCGACGATGACGCCGTACCGCTGCATCGCCTCGGCGACGATCCTGGCCTGCCGGGGCAGCCGGGCGACGTCGACGGAGCGCTTGAGTCGCAGTCGCTGACCCAGCTGAGGCAACGAGGGGTCCTTGTCAGCGGAGGCGGAGTGCGACGCCGGCCAGGTCCAACCGCTGCGGGTGCGGGGCACGGTGACCCGGATCGCGTGGTCGATCCGTCCGGCTGCCACCTCGTCGTAGCGGACCAGACCGGCGAGGATCGACAGCCCGGCGGCGTCGGCGGAGGTCCAACCGGCTGGCCGCATGCGGTTGGAACGCAGGTCGAAGATCGCCCCGGATCCCGCTCGCCAGCCTCCGCCGCCCGGGTGAGCGTCGAAGAGCTCGTACGCGCGGCAGGCGTCGCGGTCCCAGACGATGACGTGCCGGTCACCGTCGCCGCGCGGCCCGCCCTCGACCGCTGCGTCCGGCGGGATCGGATATGGCCCGGCGTCGCTCTCGTCCCCGTAGGAGAAGGTGACCGGCACCCGTCGCTGCCCGGCGCCGACGACGGTGACCGGGATGCCGATAGGAGCGCCCTGCCACAGGCCGGCGCCGAAGTCGGCGTGCACGGCGGCGGCCGATCCGATGCTGCCGATGATGGCCGCGGAGCCGGGGTGCACGGGTAGCCGGGACACGTCGGCGTGCCACACGTTGTCGGCGGGGAACACGCGGCACGCCGCGGCGGGCGGGCGCGGGCGGGCGCCGATGCCGCTCCGGGCGGACGGACTCGACGCCGGGACGGTCGGTGCGGCGCTCTGCGCCGCCGCCGTGCCCGGGACGGGAACGCCGGAGGTGGGTGCGGCGGTGGTCGTCCGCTGCGGGGTCCCACAACCCGCCAGCAGGACGACGGAGAGCGTTGCGACGACGCCGGCGCGGCGCGGGATCGGTGCGAGCATCTCGCGCATCCTGCCGCAACGGTGGTGACAGCGTCCATCGCGGTGCCGTCCGCGTCGCGCAGCGATCAGCCGGTTCAGACGTCGGTGACGTGGTACGACTGCTTGAGCGACGAAGCGACGAAGCGGGCGGGCCGGTGACGACGAACAGAGTGGCCAACCTGCTGCGCAGACGCGAGAGTCCGCAGCGGCCGACCTTCCTCGAACTGTTCTTCGATCTCGTGTACGTCTTCGCGCTCACCCGGATCGTGCACGAGCTCGTGCTGGACTACACCAGGGGTCACGTCGCCGACACGTTGACCACGTCCCTCTCGGAAAACGGCGAGACTCTGCTGCTGCTCCTGGCCCTCTGGTGGATCTGGGCACAGACGGCGTGGACGACCAGCAGATTCGACCCGTTCCAGCCCGCGATCCAGTTCGTCGTCCTCGCGACGATGTTCGGGAGTCTGCTCCTGGCGGTCGCGATCTCCGGGGCTCTCGCCGAGACCGGCCTGCTCTTCGCGAGCACGTACGTCGCGATCCAGGTGGGCCGCACCCTGTTCTTCGTACTCACCTTGCCAGGGCACGATCTGCGCCGCGTCAACATGCTGGCGCTGGTCTGGTTCAGCGTGTCGGCTGTGCCGTGGATCGTGGGAGCTTTCGCACCGGAGTTGACGCGCAACTCGCTGTGGGCGCTGGCCCTGGCGATCGACTACGTCGGAGGTCGCCTCGGCTGGCCGGTACCGCGGCTGGGCCGCTCGCAGGTGTCCTCGTGGGCCGTCGCGGGCGACCACCTGGCCGAACGCTACTGGCAGCTCGTCATCGTCGCGCTTGGTGAGACGATTCTGACCTCCGGCTCGAGTCTTCTCCGCGGTCCGATCGTGGCGGAACGAATCATGGCCCTCACCCTGTCGTTCCTCACCACGGTGTTGCTGTGGCGGATCTACTTCTACCGAGCCGGCCAGATCCTGGGCGAGGCCGTCGCGGCATCCGCCAAACCCGGCCGGCTCGGTCGGTCGGCCGAGTTCTCCCACCTGCTCATGGTGGCCGGCATCCTGGTCACCTCGGCCGGTTCCGAACTCGTCCTCATCGATCCGGTCGGACACGCCAAACACGCCTGGGTCGCCGCCATCCTCGGCGGGCCCGCGCTCTACCTCGTCGGGCGCTCGGTATTCGAGTACGTGACCTTCGCCCGCGTGTCCCGGCCGCGACCGATCGGGATTCTCGTCCTCGCGGCCATCGCGCCGGTGATGGTCGGCCTGCCGCCACTCGCGGTCGCCGCAGTAGCCGCCGCCGTCCTGCTCGGCATCGCCGTCTCGGATGCGATCCGCGCCCACGGGCGCCCACTTGAGCAGGCCTCGCCGCCACGCTGACGCGTCCCCGCAGCTTCTGTAACACCGACGCTTCGCCGCGCGAAGAGAGGGTGTAACGGCAAACAGGGAGGAGAGCCTGTGCATGACCCTGGCTCAACGGAGGACGACATCTCCGACATCGCAGTCGATCCGGTGGCCCTTGAGATCTTCTACCGCCGGCACGTGGAGGCCGTGGGCCGGTTCGTGGCGCGGCGGGTCGACGATCCCCACCTCGCCGCCGACCTGACCGCCGACGTGTTTCTGGCGGTGATCGAATCGGCGGCGGGGTACCGGCCTGACCGCGGTAGCCAGATCGGCTGGCTGCTCGGGGTGGCCCGCAACGTCATCGCCGACGAGCGGCGGCGGGCGGCCCTACGACTGCGGGTGACCGGTCGGATGGCCGGACGACGGGACCTGGACGCCGACGACATCGCCCGCATCGAAGAGCGCATCGACGCCGAGTCGGCGGCTCGCCGCACCTATCGGGCGCTGGGCGGGCTGTCCGAGGGAACCCAGGCACTGGTCGAACTCGTCGCTGTGGACGGCCTCACCGTCGCCGAGGCGGCGGCCGCGTTGGGGCTGTCCCCGGTCGCTGCGCGGGTCCGCCTGCACCGTGCCCGTCGCACCGTCCGTGCCGTCCTCGCCCGCCCGGCCACCACCCTCGCCTGATGGAACGGAGATGCCGCAATGACCAAGATTGAGCAGGCGCCGCACGGTTTCGAGGAGCAGCTCCTCACGGATCTGAAGGCGCACGTCGTCCGGCGGTCCGAGACGGTCTCGGCGGCCCGCCCGGCCGGACACCCCATTCGGTTCCTGCGCGGCTGGCGCCTCGCCGGAGCATTCGGGCTGGCGCTCGCACTGACCGTCGGTGCCCTCGCGGTGCAGACGATGGGGATAGGTGAACAGCCGCCGCCCACGGCCAACGCGTCGGAGATCTTCCGGCTGGCGGCCGAAGCCGCCCGGCAGCAACCCGATCTCACCGCCCGACCTGACCAGTACGTCTTCACGGAAGTCCTGGCGACACTGCGGGAGAGACCGGGCGGCGGGCCCTACACCACGGTACGGGGGCAGAGGTGGGAGTCGGCCGGGGGAATCGCCCACACGCAGGGGCGTTACCGGCCGGAGAGTGAACCGAACGGGTGGAGCGAACTGCGAGTGCTCCGCATGGGTGATCCCGCAGATCCCCGCAAGGAGCTCGATGAGCTCCCGTCGCCCGCGTACCACGGCGATCTGCCCACCGACGCAGACGAACTGCTCCGCTACCTTCGGGAACACCCGGTCGACCTGCATCTCCCTGAGGGAGCGGATGAGGAGGCCGTGTACGGGGACGAGAGCATGGTGTACACCACCGCACGGTCGATGCTCGACGGCTACGTGCCGCCCCGGGCACTGGCGGCGCTGTACGAGTTGCTGGCGCGGCAACCCGGAGCGGTCGTCATCTCGGGCGACGTGGTGGACGCCGCCGGGCGGCATGGGGTGGCGATTCGCATGCCCGGCGTGATCGGTGGCAACCAGGACTTCATCTTCGATCGGGACACCCACGTCTACCTCGGCACCCGCGGCACTGTGGTGCGCGACGGCAAGGAGTCGCTGTATTCGGCCGCGGCGCTGCTGCGGGTCGCGATCGTCGACCGGCCGGGCCAGCTGCCCTGATCCAGGTGAGCGCAGCCACGCGCGCCGGCAGCCGGCAGCCGGCTGGATGACCCGGTCTGAGAGCTGTCGGGGTGTCGAACCGAGCGGATCGGGACAGGGGGGTGCGCGATAGCGACAGATTATTGTTAATATCGCTCACGAAACTCCACGCTGGACTGCCGGCGCCGTACCCCGAGGAGTCGCGATGACCGAGCGGCAACCGTGATCCTCGCCGTTGCGCCGAACCCGGCGCTCGACGTGACCTACGGGCTGGGGGAGCTGCACCGGGGCCGCGTGCAGCGGGTGCGGACCGTCAGCGAACGCCCCGGTGGCAAGGCCGTCAACGTCGGCCGGGTGCTGCACGAGCTGGGGGAGCGGGTCCTCGTCACCGGCATGTGCGGCGGTCCCGGGGGCGTGGCACTGCAGGCCGCTCTCGACCGGGCCGGTGTGCCGGCCGACCTGCTCGACGTACTGCCGGACGTCCGGCGCACGCTGGTCGTCCAGGAGACCAGCGGAATGACGACGTCGCTGTGGGAGCCCGGCTACGCGCCGGTGGACCCGCCGGCCGCCGCCGACGCCCTGACCCGGCACGTGAGCGAACTCCTGGCCGGTGCCGACACGCTGGTCGTCTCCGGTAGCCTGCCGCCCGGCGTGGACCCGGGGCTGCCGGCCCGCCTGGTCGACGCCGCGGTGGCCGCTGGAGTGCCGGCGGTCGTGGACGTCAGCGGCCCGGCTCTGCGAGCGGCGGCCGACGCTGGCGGGGCGGTGCTGATGCCGAACGCGGACGAGCTGGCCGAGCTGATCGGTCACCGGCCCTCGACGCCGGCCGAGGCGGTGCGGGCGGCCCGCCGGCTGCTGCCTCCCGCCGGACGGGTCCCCGCCGTCGTGCTGACCCTGGGCACCGACGGAATGGCTGTCGTACGGCCGGATCGTGCCCTGCTGGCCGCGCCGCCGGAGCGGATCCAGGGAAACGCGACCGGCGCCGGGGACGCGGCCTGTGCGGCCGTCGCCCGGCATCTCGCGGCGGCCGGGTCGCTGGACGCCGTCGACTGGCGCGCCCTGCTCGTCGACGCGGTGGCGCTGTCGGCGGCGGCCGTGCTGCGACCGGTCGCCGGTGAGGTGGACGTCCGCGCGTACCGGCGCTGGCGTGATCAGGTGAGAGTGGAGGAAGCATGACTCTGGCTTCGATGGCGGAACTCGTCCTCCCGGCGTCGCGGGACCGCCGGGCCGTCGGGGCGTTCAACGTCATCCAGCTCGAGCATGCCGAGGGCATCGTGGCCGGCGCCGAACGCGCGGCACGCCCCGTGGTGCTGCAGCTGTCGGAGAACACGGCCCGCTACCACGACAGCCTGGCGCCGCTGGCGCTGGCCTGCCTCCGGATCGCGGCGGAAGCGTCCGTGCCGGTCTGCGTACACCTGGATCACGCCACCCGACGTGAGCTCGTCGAGCAGGCGGTCGAACTCGGCGTGCCGTCGGTGATGGTCGACGCGTCCGGGCACCCGTACGAGAAGAACGTCGCCGTGACCGCGGAGCTGACCGCCTGGTGCCATGCGCGCGGGGTCTGGGTCGAGGCCGAACTCGGTGCGATCGGCGGCAAGGACGGCGCGCACAAGCCCGGGGTACGGACCGATCCGGACGACGCGGCCGCCTTCGTCGCCGCCACCGGCGTCGACGCGCTCGCGGTCGCGGTCGGCTCCTCGCACGCGATGCTGACCCGTGACGCGGTCCTCGACGACGACCTGATCGCCGCGATCGCGGCGAAGGTGCCGGTGCCGCTGGTCCTGCACGGCTCGTCCGGGGTCTCCGAGGCGGGCCTGCGGTCGGCAGTCGCGAGCGGGATGTCGAAGATCAACATCGCGACCCATCTCAACGCGGCCCTCACGGGTGCGGTCCGGCGCGCGCTCGCCGCCGACGAGGACCTGGTCGACCCGCGTAAGTACCTCGGTCCGGGCAGGGATGCGGTGGCCAGCCAGGTCGCCCATCTGGTCACGCTGCTCGCCCCGTGACGGCGCGGGCGGGCCTCAGGCCAGCAGCACGTTGACCCCGGCGGCGCGCAGGTCGGCGACGACCTTCGCGTCCGCCCCGTCGTCGGTCACCAGGGTGTCCACCGCGTTGACGTCGCAGATCCGGGCGAAGGAGTGCCGGCCCAGCTTCTCCGAGCCGGCCACCACGACGACCCGACGGGACCGCCGGACCATCGTCGCATCGATGCCGGCCTCGCCCTCGTCGTGACAGGACGTGCCGCCGTCGGGAGAGAACGCGTCGACCCCGAGGATCAGCACGTCGAGCCACAGCTCGTTCAGGACCATCGTGGCCAGCGGCCCGGTCAGCTCGTACGACTGGGGCAGTGCCACACCGCCGAGGATGACGGTACGGACGTGGCGTCGCAGCACCATCTCCGTGGCGATGTTGAGCGCGTTCGTCACCACCGTCACGGCCGGCCGCTGAACGGCCTGGGCCAGGTCGACCCGCGCGGCGAGGCGTCGGGCGGTCGCGGACGTGGTGGTGCCACCGTTGAACGCGACCACGTCGCCCAGTTCGACGAGCTCGCAGGCGATCGCGGCGATGCGCTCCTTGGCGCCGTTGTCGCCCCGGTCCCGGTAGCGGACCGGCAGATCGTACGAGACGGACGTGGCCACGACGCCGCCGTGCGTCCGAGCCGCCAACTGTTGCTCCGCCAGGGTGGTGAAGTCCCGACGGACCGTCGCCTCGGAGACCTGCAGGGCGCTGGCCGCCTCGGTGACGGACAGCCGGCCGCGCGCGCCCAGGATGTCGAGCAGCGCCTGCAGTCGCTGGGGACGGTCACGGCCGTCGCCCCGGTCGGTGGCGGCTTCGACCGTGCTCACTTGACGGCCCCCGCCGTGAGACCTGCCACCAGGCGCTTTTCCACCATCGCGAAGAGAATGATCACGGGCACGATGCCGACGATAGAGACTCCGAAGACGTATTGCCACGCCGAGTCGTACTGGCCGACGAATTTTGTGATGGCGACGGTCAGCGGCTGGTTCTCCGCCGTGGTCAGAATGACGAGGCTGGCCGCGAACTCGTTCCAACACGCGACGAACGTGAAGATGATCGCGGTGACGATGCCCGGCCAGACCACCGGCAGGGTTACCCGCCGCAGCGTCTGCAGTGTGCTGGCACCGTCGATCATTGCCGCCTCGTCTATCTCCTTGGGCACCCCGGCGAAAAAGCTGTGCATGATCCACACCGCGAAGCTGAGGTTGAACGCGCCGTTGACGAGGATCATAGCGAGCCAGGTGTCGTCGATGCCGATCGCGAGGAACTGCCGGAACAGTCCCGCCGCGAGGACGGTCGGCTGGAGCATCTGGGTCACCAGTACCAGGAGAAGAAACGCGAGCCGTCCGGGGAAGCGGTGCTTCGCCGTGTAATAGGCGGCCGGCATGGCCACCACCAGGACCAGCAGTGTCCCGCAGGCCGAAATGACGATGGTGGAGACCAGGTTGTAGGCGAGTGGCGTTTCCGGGGTGGACCACATCGACGTGTAGTTCGACGGCACCCATTCGGTCGGCAGGTAGGTGGCCGGAATGCGCAGGATCTCCGAGTGCCGCTTGAACGAGCCGATCAGCATCACCAGGTACGGCGCCAGGAAGAACAACGCCACCACCGCGCCGGCCAGTGCCATCAACCACCGGCGGGAACCGTGACGCCGTCCGCCACGGCCCCGGATGCGACCGTTGCCTCCGTCGGCGCGCGTCGACCTGTTGGCGTGCGCCCGACCCGCAGATCTCGTTGTTGTCGTCGCCACGGTTCACTCGTCCCTCATCGGCCGGACAACCCGCAGGTAGATACCGATGACCGCGAGGACGATGACGAAGTTCACGACACTCAGTGCGCTCGCCGTCTCGATCTGGCGGTCCTGCTGGATGTATTTGAAGATCAACGTGGTGGTGGTGTCCGCGTCGTACCCGGGAATGCTGCCGGTCAGCGTGCGGAGGATGGGCAGCGAGTTGAAGACGTTGATGATGTTGATCAGCACGGCGACGGCGATCGCCGGTCGCAGGACCGGGAGGACGACGCTCCAGTACGTCCGCACCGATCCGGCGCCGTCCACCGCGGCGGCTTCCACCACCTCGCGCGGCACCATCTGCAGCCCGGCGAGGATCGTGTACGTGGTGAACGGCAGCGAGACGAACACCGCCACCGCCATGGCCACCAGGAATGCCGGCACCGGCTGTCGGGTGAAGCCGAACCCGGTATCCAGAATGCCGACATCGACCAGGAACTGGTTCATGACGCCGTAATAGGGATCGAGGCCGTAGTAGAAGACGGTGGCCGTCATCACGACGCTGGCCGCCCACGGGACGATGACCGCGAGTCGAACGAGTCGGCGTCCAGGGAAGGCCTTGTCCAGGAATTGCGCGACCGCCATGGAAACGAGCAGTGTCACCAGGACGACGCCGACCACCCAGATCGCGGTGTTGAGCAGCACTCTGCCCAACGCGGGGGAGTCGAACAACGTCGCGTAGTTGTCGAACCCGGCCGAGCCGCGGTCCACCCCGACCGGCGACACGTCCCGGGTCGAGGTCCAGAGCAGGTAGCCGGCCGGGAACAGGACGATGGTGACGATCAGCGTCACCGCCGGCGACAGCCATGGAAGTGCCGCCACCAGGTCCCGACGTGCCTGACGACGTGCCGAGATCGCGGGTGCCGGCACTTCCATGCGGTGGTTGGTCGTCATTCTGTTGACCGCGCGGGCTCTAGCCGTTGGCCTTGGCCTGGATCTCATCCAGCACCGCTCGGGGCGCCTTGCCCTGCCCGATCTGTCCCATCAGGCTCTGCATCGCGCCCTGGGTCGCCGCCCACTGCGGGTTCGTGCTGGGGTAGAACCGGGCGTTCGGCAGGACCTCGAGGAAGCTCGCGATCTCCGTCTTGCCCCCCAGCGCCGCCGCACCGGTTCTGGTGGTGGGCAGGAACCCCTCGGTGTCGACGAACTTCGTGTAGACCGGCGCGCTGAACACGTAGTCCAGGAAGGTCTTGAGCGCTTCCTTCTTGTCACCCTCGTTCTTGAACGCCATCAGGTGGTCGGCGACCCCGAGGGTCATCGGCTGACCGTCCTTCGTGGGGATCGGCGCGCTGGCGTACTTGAGGCTTGGGTTCTTCTCCGCGATCTGCCCGACGGTGGGCGGGAGCGCCACCACCATGCCGATCTTGCCCTGGATGAACACGTCCAGCATCGGGGTCCGGTCGGACGCGCCGGGGTCGGGCTGGGTGGCCTTGTCGTCGATCATCCGCTTCATGAACGTGACGGCTTCGAGGTTCGCGGGGGTGTTGACCGTGATGGTCGACCCGTTGGTCCACGATCCGCCGTTGCCGAAGGTCCAGATCGAGGTCTCCGCCTGGGCCTCCTCGCTGCCCAACGGCATGCCGTAGCCGTAGACGCCGTCGCCGAGACCAGCCACCTTCTTCGCCGCGTCGTGCAGCTGGTCCCAGGTCTTCGGCGGTGCCGCGACGCCGGCCCGCTCGAACAGCTCGGTGTTG
Organism: Micromonospora sp. CV4; assembly: GCF_003667455.1. NCBI lineage: Bacteria > Bacillati > Actinomycetota > Actinomycetes > Micromonosporales > Micromonosporaceae > Micromonospora > Micromonospora sp. CV4. The sequence goes on from NZ_RCVI01000342.1 coordinate 65,125, forward strand.
TAGAACATCGTGCGGGCCGAGGCGATCAGTGGCAGGCCGTACATGGTGCCGTCGATCGAGGCGTTGTCCGCGAAGGACTGCTGGAAGTCCGCCACGGTGTTCGCCGAGACCACGTCGCCGGCGGGGTACAACAGGTCGTCCGCCGCGAAGCCCGAGAAGGCGTCGATGTTGAGGATGTCCGGCGCCGCGTTCGACTGGATCTTCGTACGGACGACATCGTTGATGTTGTCCCAGGACTGGATCTCCAGCTCCACGTTGACGTCCGGGTGGGCCGCCTCGAAGTCGGCGATGATGCCCTCCCAGAGCGCCTTGGTGCCGTCGCTGTAGCTGGGCACCAGGAACGACAGGCTGCTGCCGTCTTCGCTCTGCCCGTCGCCGCCGAAACCGCAACCTGTCAGCGTCAGGCCGGCAACCGCTACGGCTGCCCACGAACGCACGAATCTCTTCATATCCGCCTCCACCGGCGCAGGAACATCGCCACAGTCGTGATCGGAATTCTGGCTAGCCGTGACTGTTCGTGACTGGTTCTCGTCAGAACCCGTCAGGATCAAGCTGTTGCTTGGGCAGTCTGCGTCGCCGTACTGAGCAACGTCAAGGCCTCTCGCGGTAACCGCTGCTCAGCCCGTGGATGGTCTCGCCCTGGGCTCGATGCATGTTCCTGATCGGTTCTGCGACCTTCTTGACATATTCGATCAGAGCGCTCCATTCTGGAGACTCTCCAGACCCGCTCGCATGAACCCTGAGGACGAGGCACCGATGAGTGAAGGAACCTTCCTGGCGGCCGAGATCGCGACCCAGCCGGATGACTGGCTCCGCGTCCTGGACGTGCTGCCCTCCGTGGCGATGGACCTGCCGCAGCCGGGCGAGCGAGTCGCGGTGCTCGGATGTGGAACGTCGCTCTTCGTCGCCCAGGCGTACGCGGCTCTGCGCGAGAGCGCCGGCGAGGGCAGCACCGACGCGTGGCCGGCCAGTGAACACCACCTCGGGCGTGGCTATGACCGGGTGCTCTGCATCACCCGCTCGGGCACCACGACCGAGGTGCTCGACGTTCTCAAGCAGCACCGGGACGGAACGCCGACCACGGTCATCACCGCCGACGCGGCGTCCCCGGCCGTGAGCATGGCCCGTCCGGTCGTGCTCGGTGACGTCGACGAGCGTTCGGTCGTGCAGACCCGCTTCGCGACGACCACCCTCGCGTTGCTGCGGGCGGCCCTCGGTCACGACCTGCGTCCGGTCGCCGAACAGGCGCGGCAGGTTCTCGCGCGTGGTGTCGACGTGACGAGCCCGGCCGCGACGGCAGACCAGATCACCTTCCTCGGACGTGGCTGGACGGTCGGGCTCGCGCACGAGGCGGCCCTGAAGCTGCGCGAGACGACTCAACTGTGGACCGAGTCGTACCCCGCCATGGAGTACCGGCACGGTCCGCTCAGCATCTCCGCGCCCGGCCGGGTCGTCTGGGCGTTCGGGCAGGTCCCCGCCGGCCTGGCGGACCAGGTCCGGGCCACCGGCGCACATTTCGAGTGGTCCGAGGTTGATCCGCTCGCCGATCTGGTCCGCGTCCACCAGTTGTGCCTGCTGCGAGCCGGCGCCGCAGGGCTCGACCCGGACCGGCCGCGCCACCTGTCCCGGTCGGTCATCCTCGACGGCTGACCGCTCGACACCCGGGGCCCGGCTGGGCTCCGACCTCCCGGGCCCGGGTGGTCCGTGCTGACCGATCCCGTGCGCACCGGTCGGCACGGCTAAGCGAGCGTGCCAGGATCCCGCACCAACCGATCACCTTCGAGCAAAAGTTCTCCCTCCGGCCATTGCGCTCGCAAGTGGAGTGATCGATACTGCTTGAAATTTCGCGTGACAAGTCACATTCCCGCAGAGGAGCTGATCCACGTGAGTCCCAACGAAGCCATCCCGGGCGAGTCCACCGAGGCGGCCGGGTCCCACCCGTCGCGTCGTAACGTCCTGAAGGGCGTGGGCGCGCTGGGCGCCGCCGCCGGACTGGGCGGCGCCCTCCTTCCGGGCACGGCAGCCGGTGCGGCCCCCGCCGCCGAGCCAGCCCGGATCAAGGGCAAAGAGAAGTCCATGGTCAACGTCCCCTTCGAGGGCTTCGACGAGGTGCGCGTCGGCATCATCGGCCTTGGCAACCGAGGTGGAGACCAGGCCATGCGGTGGGCCGCCGTCTCCACCATCACCGCGGTCTGCGACATCCGGCCCGACCACGTCGCGGAGACCATCAGCCGGGTCATGGCGCAGGGCTTCCAGGACAAGGAGCCGGTCGGCTACTCCAACGGCGAGGAGGACTACGAGCGGCTCGTCCGCCGGGACGACATCGACCTGATCTACATCGCCACGCCGTGGGAGTGGCACCACCCGATGGCCAAGGCGGCCATGGAGCACGGCAAGCACGTCGCCATCGAGCTGCCGATCGCGCCGCACCTGGACGACATCTGGGACCTGGTCCGTACCTCCGAGCGCACCGGCAAGCACTGCATGCTGCTGGAGAACGTGAACTACTTCCGCCCCGAGATGCAGATGTTCAACATGGCCAAGGCGGGGCTCTTCGGCGAGTTGCAGCACGCCTCCGGTGGCTACGTCCACGACCTGCGCTGGCCGTACACCTTCGGCGGCGCGTACTACCCCGAGCACTGGCGGCGGCGCTGGCAGACCCGGATGAACGCCGCCCACTACCCGATGCACGGGCTCGGGCCGGTCTCGGCCTGCCTGGACATCAACCGCGGTGACCGCTTCGACGAACTCGTCGCGGTCGCCTCACGGCCCAAGGCGCTCGCCCTGTTCCGCGAGGAGGACCCGCGGGTCGGCCCGGACCACCCGTCCTGGGACGACGATCCCTACATTTCCGGGGACCGCAAGCAGGTCTTCATCAAGACTGTCAACGACCGGTTCATCCGGGTCGAGCACGACGTGAACTCGCCCCACCCGTACAGCCGGGAGACCACGCTCACCGGGACCCGGGGCTCCCTGGAGCTGGACAACGCCCGGATCTACCTGGAGTCGCTCGGTCACACGAACCACGCGTGGCGGACCGGCAGCGCCTTCAGCACGATCATGAACCAGCACGACCACTGGATCTGGCCGGCCCTGCAGAATCTGGCCAGCCAGTACGGTGGGCACGGCGGTGGCGACTTCATCTCCATCTTCCGTCTGGTCCAGTTGATGCGCCTGGGTATGACCCCGGACATCGACGTCTACGACTCGGCGGCGTGGTGCTCGGTGATCCCGCTCAGCCACGAGTCGCTGAAGGGCAAGGGTTTCAAGTCGGTCAAGGTGCCCGACTTCACCCGCGGCCACTGGCAGCAGGCACGCCCCACGTTCGACCGGCCGCGGCCGGAGGACCCGTGGCTGGACGGCGACGGCCGCCCGCGCCGGTAGGCACGGGCACGGGCTGAGCTGACGCTCCCGGGGTCGGGCACGAACGATCGTGTCCGTGCGCGACCCCGGCGCGCGGGTCGTCCTCCCCGTCGTGACCGGCCGCGTCCTTGGCAGGGGCTGACCGCGGGGCACGGTCGTCCGGTCAGACGAGCCGACCGTCGTGGGCGAGCAGGGCGATCTGGGTACGGTTGTCGAGGTCCAGCTTGGTCAGGATGTGCGAGACGTGGGCCTTCACGGTGGTCACGCTCATCAGCAACCCGGTGGCGATCTCCGCGTTCGAGCGTCCCTGCGCGATGGCCAGCACGACGTCGCGTTCGCGGGGCGTGAGCAGGGCCAGCCGGTTGCTCGCGTACTCGTAGGACTCGGCGCCGGACGCCACCCGCTGCATGAGACGGCGCGTGACCTCCGGCGACAGCATCGGGTTGCCGGCGGCGACGGCACGGACGGCCTGACTGATCCGCTCCGGCGGGGTGTCCTTGAGCAGGAAGCCGCTGGCGCCGGCCCGCAGGGCCCGCACCACGTGCTCGTCGGTGTCGAACGTGGTGAGCACGATGACCTCGGGTGGCCGGGGGCGGCGGCGCAGCCGTTCGGTGGCGATGATGCCGTTGACCCCCGGCATCCGGATGTCCATCAGCACCACGTCGGGCATGTGCCGGTCCACCGCCGTGATCGCCGCACCCCCGTCGGCCGCCTCGCCCACCACCACGATTCCGTCGGCGCCGTCGAGCATCATCGTCAGCATTCCCCGTACCAGCGGGTCGTCGTCGACGATGACGACCCGGACCGGACCCGTCACGTCGGCCACGGCAGCCACGCGGTCAGGTGGAACCGGCCCGAGGCGTCGATGTGGTGGGCGACGCGACCGCCGGTGAGGGCGGCCCGTTCGGCGAGGCCGATCAGGCCGGTGCCGGCGCTACCGGTGGCGCCGCTGTCAGCTGTGGTCGGGTTGCTCACCGCGATGCTCAGGCCGGAACCGGGGGCGCCGCCGAGGGCGAGCCGGACCGGCTGCCCGGCGGCGTGCTTGCGAGCGTTGGTCAGCGCCTCCTGCGCGATCCGGTACGCGGTGCGACCGACCGCCGTGGGGACCTCGACCGGCGGTCCGAGCGGGTCGTCGACCTCGATGTGCTGCCCGGCCGCCCGGGCCTCCTCGACCAGGCGCGGCAGGTCGGCGAGGGTCTGTCCCGGTGCGCGTCCGCCGGCGCCTCGGCGTCGTCGTTGCGCAGCAGCGTGATGACCTCGCGCAGCTCGTCGAGGGCGTGGTGCGCGCTGGCGCGGATCACCCCGGCCGCGGCGCTGAGCCGTTCGGGCGGGGCGTCCGGCCGGTACTCCATCGCGCCGGCGGCCGCCGCGAGCAGCGACAGCCGGTGGGCCAGCACGTCGTGCATCTCCCGCGCGATCCGCGTGCGCTCCGCGGTCCGGGCCTCGACGACCCGGCGTTCCTGTTCCTGCTCCGCCCGCCGGGCCCGGTCGCGCAGCGCCGCCAGCAGAGCGTGGCGGGCCTGCGCCCAGGTGCCCCAGCCGAGCAGCGCCGCGTACGCGGCCGTCATCAACACGAGCCGCCACCCGTACGGCAGGCTGGGCATCGGCCGCCAGACCGCCTGCGCCGCCTCGCCGACGACGCCGACCACCGCCACCGTCGCGGCCTGCCGGAAGGGGCGGTTACGGGCGGTGTACAGAACCGCGAAGCTCGCCACCGGGGTGGCCACCGGCGACAGCGCCACCAGCACGCCCGCCAGTACGCCCACGACCTCCGGGCGGCGGACGACCACCGGGACGAGGGCAAGGGCGGCCACCGCCAGCGCGACATCGGCGCGGATCAGGGCGGTCGACCCGGAACGGGTGGCCGACCACAGCGTGATCGCGACGAGCACGGCCATCGCCACCGTCGCCACTCCCGCCGGGACGGAACGCCACGCCCGCGACGGGCCGACTTCGCACGTCGCCGCATCCACCAGCGCAGGTTACTGGGCTCGCGCAGGGCCGGACCACCTCCTTTGGTAGTACGCGGCGCTGCCGTCGGATGTACCCGGCGCGGCCTCGGGACCGACGTGCCCGACCCGTGCCGGTCCACAGACTCGGGGCATGACGAACAACCTTCTCCTGCGCCGAGCCACGGTGGTGGCCGGCGCGATCCTGGTGGCGGCGGCGGAATTCAACATCCTGCACTCGGTGGCCGGCGTCGACCTGGCGACCGGCTCCGGAAACTCGACCCGCCAGATCACCGTGGCCGCGGTCGTGGTGGCCGCCGTGGTCGCGGCACTGGCCGGCTGGGCGCTGCTCGCGGTGCTGGAACGCCTGACCGCGCGGGCCGGCACCTGGTGGACCGCGATCGCCGTCGCGGTGCTGCTGCTGTCGCTGCTGGCCGGACCGCCGAGCGGCGTGGGCGCGGGCGCGGGCGCCAAGGCGACTCTCGCGCTGCTGCACCTGAGCGTCGGCGTCGTCCTCATCCTCGGTCTGCGCCGGGCGCGTCCGGAAGGACTGAACCGATGACGACCCTGACCGTACGCAAGCAGGACGGCGCCTTCGTCCTGGACTCCGCTGCCGGGCCGCGCGCCTGGCTGCGTACCGGCTGGACCTGGCGGTGCGCCGAGATCCGCACCGGCACCGGCCTCTGGACGGTCGGGCCGACCGACCGCCGGCGTATCGCGGTCACCGCCCGGGCCGAGCACGGCGTGGCGGTGCGGCTGGACCCGCGCGGGTCGCACGTGCCGGGGCCTGGCGGGATGGTGCGCTGGGCCCCCGGTCACCGCGGCGGTGAGCTGGTCCGCGACGAGCACCGGCTCGCGGTGCGCCTTCCGGGCCGGCCGGGCGGGGCGATCCGGGTCGACGTCACCGGCGAATGGGCCGAGGTGGAGCTGGTGGCGCTCACCGCCTGCTTCGCGCTGATGAGCAGGCGGCGGCAACGCACGCTGATCATGATGGCCGTCATCGGCGGCGCCGGTGGCGCGCCCACGAGTTGACCCGAGCTGACGCCGGGGTGGGGCGTCGACGTCGACGTCGAGCAGGGCGTTCCGCCTCAGCGCCGAGGTGATCAGGAAGAGGTAACTGAACGCCTCGGGTAGCGATGCTCTCGATCCAGACACGTAGATCTAGCCGTTTGTCGATGGCTGGACTAACGTGCGGCCTGAGCAGATCAAGGAGGCTTGCCATGACTCAACCTCCCAACCCGTCCGAGACAGTCACCAAGGTCGAACAGTTCGGCTACCGGCAGGAGCTGAGTCGGACCCTCAGCTTCACCGACCTGCTCATCTACGGACTGATCTTCATGGTGCCGATCGCACCCTTCGGCATCTTCGGCAGCGTGTACACCGGCTCCGGCGGAATGGTCGCGCTGGCCTACATCATCGGCATGGTGGCGATGATGTTCACCGCCCTGTCGTACGCCCAGATGGTCCGCGCGTTCCCCATGGCCGGCTCCGTCTACAGCTACGCCGGTCGCGGCATCGCACCGCCCGCCGGCTTCCTCGCCGGCTGGGTGATCCTGCTCGACTACGTCCTCGTGCCGGGTCTGCTCTACCTGGTGGCCAGCGTGGCCATGCACTCCCTCGTGCCCGGTGTGCCGGTGTGGGCGTGGCTGGTGGCCTTCGTCGTGCTCAACACCGTCGTCAACTTCTTCGGCATCCGGATGACCGCCCGGGTCAACCGGGTGATGCTCGCCGCCGAGCTGGTCATCCTCGTGATCTTCCTGGTCGTCGGCGTGGTCGCGCTGGCCCAGGGCAAGGGTGCGGGCTTCTCGCTCCGGCCGCTGTTCGACGCGGACACCTTCTCCTGGTCGCTGGTCTTCGGCGCGGTGTCGATCGCCGTCCTCTCCTTCCTCGGCTTCGACGGGATCTCCATGCTGGCCGAGGAGAGCCGCGAGGAGGCCCGGCAGATCGGCCGGGCGATGGTCGCGGCGCTGCTGCTGGCCGGCGCCCTGTTCGTCGTGCAGACGTGGGTCGCGGCACTGCTGGTGCCGGACGCGCCCGGCCTGCTCGACAACGGCGACCCCGAGGGAACGGCGTTCTACGACGCGGCCCGGGCGGCCGGCGGGGGCTGGCTGGCCGGGCTGACCGCCCTGGCCACCGCGATCGCCTGGGGCTTCGCCAACTCCCTGGTCGCGCAGGCCGCGACCTCCCGCCTGCTGTACGCGATGGCCCGCGACCGGCAGATGCCGCGCTTCCTCGCCCGAATCAACCCGAAACACAAGGTGCCGGCCAACGCGACCATGCTGGTCGCCGCCATCTCCCTGGCGCTCGGCCTCTACATGGCCAGCCGGGACGACGGCATCTCGCTGCTGTCCACACTGGTCAACTTCGGCGCCATGACCGCGTTCCTGGCACTGCACGTCTCCGTCGTGACCCACTACGTGGTGCGCAACGGCAGCCGGGACTGGCTGCGGCATCTGGTGGTGCCGGTGATCGGGTTCCTGATCCTGCTCTACGTCGTCATCAACGCCAAGGTCGCCGCCCAGGTGCTCGGCTTCGTCTGGTTGGGCGTCGGGCTGCTGGTCCTGCTGGCCTTCTACCTGACGGGCCGGCGTCCCGAACTCGCCGCGCTCGTCGACGTCACCCACGACAGCGCCGACGAGCCGGTGAAGGAGCCGCAGTGAACACGGACGTGGTGAAGTACCGGCCGGAGCCGGACGAACTCTCCTACACCTTCGGCGGGCGCGAGGCGGTGCGCCGGGTGCGCCCCGGCACGATCCTCGAGCTCTACACCGAGGACTGCTTCGGCGGCCGGGTCCGCGGCACCGACGACCTGCCGTCGCAGGTCTGCCAGTTCCCGTACCTCAACCCGGTGACCGGGCCGATCCACGTCGAGGGCGCCGAGCCCGGGGACACCCTGGCCGTGCACTTCATCTCCATCGAGCCGGCGCGGGACTGGGCCGTGTCCACCACCTTCCCGCACTTCGGCGCGCTCACCGGCACCCACACCACGCCGACCCTGCAACCTCCGCTCGACGAGGTGGTCTGGCGGTACGACATCGACGTCGCCGCCGGCACGGCGACGTACCGGGCACGCCGGGGCGACTACACCGTCGCGCTGCCGCTGGATCCCATGCACGGCACGGCGGGGGTGGCACCGGGCGCCTTCGAGGCGCGGATGACGATCACCCCGGACGCGCACGGCGGCAACATGGACACCCCGGAGCTGCGGGCCGGAGTCACCGCGTACTTCGGCGTGAACGTGTCGGGAGCGCTCTTCGCCCTCGGTGACGGGCACTGCCGGCAGGGGCACGGCGAGGTGTGCGGCACCGGCATCGAGGCGGCCATGAACACCACGGTCGTGGTGGACGTGGTCAAGGGGGTCGGCACCCCGTGGCCGCGGCTGGAGTCGGACGACGCGTTGATGTCCACCGGCTCGGCCCGTCCGCTGGAGGACGCCTACCGGATCAGCCAGCACGACCTGGTGACCTGGACCGCCGAGCTGGTCGGGCTGGATCAGCTCGACGCGTACCAACTGGTCAGCCAGGCGGGTGAGGCCCCGGTCGGCAACGTGTGCGACACGAATTACACGATGGTGGCGAAGGTGGACAAGCGCTATCTCGGCGGTGTCGGCGGGTACGAGGGGGTGCACGACCGGCTGCGTGAGACGGCCCGCCACTATCTGACCCACCGCTGACCGGGGCAGGGGCCGAGCCCTGCCCCCGCGAAGCATGACGCGGCACGTCGAGCGCGGTCAGGTCGCGTTGGTGCAGCGGTGGGCCGTACAGCGGAGGTCAGTCGCTGTGGCGACGGCCGGTGGAGTGGAGTGACCGGCGGTCGCTCTCCTGATCCGGCGCGCTGTCCGCCACCGGGTTGCCAAGCCGGGCCACCCAGTCGACGAACTCCGCGTCCTGCCTCGGCAGCGGCTCGCCGTCCGCCGGGGTGCCCGCGTCGGCCCGGGACCTGTTGCGCCGGAACAGGCCCAGCCGGCCGCTGGCCCGACCGCCGTCCCGCCCCGCCTGAACGACGGTTGCCGGGGCGGCCGACGCGGGGACCACCTCGACCGGATCGGGCCCGGTGGGGCTGGCCGCCGTGGCGTCGGTCGTGGTCCGGGGCCGGGCGCGCTGGGCGTTCGCGAGGGCATCCCAGTTCGCGGCGTCGATCAGGTTGGGCAGGGGCGGCCGGAGCCGAGGTGGGAGCGCCGCTTCGGACCCCTCCTGCGTGCCGGCCGAGTGGGTCGCCCCGGCGCCCGGAGCGGGCTCGGCCGAGGGCGGCACCCGACGCGCCGGTACGACCTGCCACGTCGCCTGAACCGGCGTCCGGTCGGTCTTCGGCGGCTGGTACATCCGGCTGGTCCCCGGGGCGACGCGTGCACCGTCCGCCTCCGTCGTCGCGGAGCCGTCCCCGCCGGATCCCCCGTGCAGGTGGGTCGCCGTCGCGGGGGCCGGTTCCGCTGTCCGCGGGGTCTCGTCGAGGTCGGTGGGCGAGACGGTGGCGGCCGGTGCGGCGGTCCGCGTCGTGGACTCGGCCGGTACGGCGCGGGCGTCCCGGTCGTCAGCCGGCGCACCGATGCCCAGCGGTTCGGCTGCGGTCGGCAGCGTCGCCGCCGTCGCGCCGGCGACCGGCCCCGTGGCGGCGAGGGCGACCGGCTCGTCCGCCGCACCGCCGGCGGCGGCCGTCATGGCCTGCGGCACGGCGGAGTCGGCGGACAGCGGGCGGAGGATGTCGGTCGGCTCGACGGCCTGCGCCTCGGCGGCGCGGGACAGGAGCGGCCAGCGGAACAACGCGGCAGCGGCCGAACCGAGCGCACCGGCGGCGACGGCGAGCAGCGCGTAGTAGTACGGCGTGATCTGGTACCGGTCGACGGCGTCGCCGGGACCGGCGGCAAGGTAGGCGAACGCGACCAGCACTGCGCCGGCCATGCCGGTCGCGCCGTTGACCAGCGGCGGGTGCCCGCGCCAGCGGGCCAGCCCACTGGTCACGGCGCCGAGGAGCAGGGCCACCGCCGGCAGGATCAGGATCGCCTGTCGGGGTGCCGTGCCGGCGTCGAACGCGGTCGGCTCCAGCACACCGAGCCGTACGGCGGGCAACGGCCCGGCGGTTGCGAGCGACGGGACGATCGAGACGAGCGCCAGCAGCCAGATCACGCCGCCCATCGCCGCCATGTTCCAGCCCAGCGGCGGCTTCACCAGTGCGGCGATCGCGGCACCCCCGCCGACCAGCGCGCCGAGGATCGCGCAGATGCCGACGGCCCACATCGGGTCCACAGAGAAGGGCTCGGCGGCCTGGGCCGGCCGGACGCAGAGCGGCGCCACGACGATGGCGCCCAGCGCGGCGGCGGCGGCGACAGCCACCAGTCGGCCCGTGCTCCCCAGCGCCCCGTGCCGGCGGGCCAGGCGTGCGGTGACGATGGTGCCGGCCACGGTGGCGTGTGCCGCGAACCAGCCCACCCAGACGAGCTGGGCAGGCCACCGGTTGACGGTGGCGCCGGTGGAGTCGCTGCTGAGCTGGACGATGCCGAAGCTGAACGCGAAGCCGAGCTGACCAGCGCCGGCGAGCACGCCGACCCCGATCGCCGTGAGCAACAGTTTGCGCCAGATGCGAGAGACCATGTCCGGCAGATTACGCACGTTAAGAACCGGTTCACCCGGAAATGCCGGATTCACGTCCGACCACAGTGCCAGCGACTACCTCAAAGGACGGAAGTGGTGCCGGACCGCGTAGCGGTAGACCTCCTTGCCGAGTTTCGCCCCTTCTACGTCGGCCGTGCGGAAGTGGACGCCGCCCCAGACGCGCGCGCCGATGAGCTCGTTGAGCGCCTGCGAGAAGCTGGTGAACTGCCGGGTCGTGCCGGAGTCGACGCTGGACCCACTGAACGCGATGTCGTCTCGACCGAAGAAGTGTTGGTACAGCGACATCCGCGCACCGGTGCCGCAGGCGTGGCCGGAGGGGTACTCGGGGAACGGGGGCGTGACGAGCAACGACTGCCAGCCCGGGTCGGCGGTCGTCCTCGGGTTGCCGTCCGTGTCGGCCAGGTGGATCGCCGTGACCGGACGCCAGTAGCTCCAGAAGTCCTTCTGGCTGAAGCACGCCACTCCTGAGTCGGCCACGATGAGATCGGTCATCGCGAAGAAGCGCGCGGTCTGCAACGCGTCCAGCTGTTGGGTGACGGCGAGCTGGCGCTTGATCTCCCAGGAGGCGGAACGCCGGTCGTGCCACCAGAGCGCGGCCTCCGTCTGGTCCCGGGTGCGCACCGTGCTCGTCGCCGAGCCGACCTCCTTCACCTCGTTGAGGTCGCGGGCGTACGCGCTGCTGGTCAGTCGTGGCGGCGCGGGTGTGCGGAACGTCGACGCGCGGGGGAGGAGGAACGGTCGCATGTGCCCGGTCCAGGCGCCCTGCGACAGGAACAGCGGCGGCGTGGGTCTCCACTGGCCGGGTCCTGTCCCGCTGGCCCACTGCTGGTCCCCGAACGCGCCGTCGTCCTGCCGATCGGTGACCATCGCGGCCGCGGCTCGCGCCCCGATCGCAATGCCGCCCCGCTTCGAGCGCCCGTCGGGAATCGCGGCCAGGGCCGCGTCGTACTGGGCCCGAAGCCGTTCCTGCTGACCGGGGAAGAGGGCGGCGAGCACGCCGTGCGCGGCGGCGGCGACGGCAGCATCCGCCGACTCGGTCCCGCTCGACGGCGGTGCGGAAAGGTACGGCTGGTACGGGGTGCCCGCGATCGCGTTCAGCGCGTCGTAGACGGCTCCGTTCACCATCGCGAAGCTGCGCACCTGCTCGTTCGGTTGTTGAGCCGCGACGTCCCAGATCGCCGTCTGGGCATTGAGATCCCAGGTGACCACCGGATTGGTGGTGCCGGCGCCGGAGGTCGCGGCGGCGGCGCGAGGCGCCGGCCCGATCATCGTGGACGCGACCAGCGAGCCGAGCGCGATGGTGGCGGGAATGATGCGGGACCAGGTCGCACGGCTTCTCTGGCTACGGCTCGTCATGATCTCCCCGTCGGTAGGTTGTCGATGCTGACCGTCGAAGGCGCGCGGCGTACGAAGCGGAATCAATGACGCTCGAAACATAGCATCGCCGGTCTTCGATGGTTGGCCCGTCCGGTTGCCGTCGAGTCGCCCGCGCAGCTTCCGGCCGCCTGCTGGGTAACGATTTCCCGTTGCGCTCGAACCCCTCTGCCCGCCTCGGGTCTGTGCCGACGAAGGTTCGACCGGGGGTGGTCGGCGGACGAGAAAACGTGCGCTCGGCCTTGATTAGGAAATCGATTGCTGGAACAGTGGCGCCATGAAGGTCGCGGCGGTCCTCGGCGTGGACATCGGCACATCGAGCAGCAAGGGCGTGCTCGTCGACGTCGACGGCCGCGTCCTGCGGTCGTCCACCCGGACGCACGAGGTCAGTCGGCCACGGCCCGGCTGGGTCGAGATGGACGCCGACGTCTGGTGGCAGGAGTTCGTCGCGCTCACCGCCGACCTGCTGGCGCCCGGCGACGCCGAGGTCGTGGCGGTGGGGGTGAGCGGCATGGGCCCGTGCGTCCTGCTCACCGACGCCGCGAACGTTCCGCTCCGCCCGGCCATCCTGTACGGCGTCGACACCCGTTCGACCGAGCAGATCGCCCAGCTCAACGAGCGGTTCGGCGCGGACGAGATCCTGCGGCGGTGCGGCTCGGCCCTGTCCAGTCAGGCGGCGGGCGCGAAGGTGGCCTGGGTCGCCGAGAACGAGCCGGACCTCTACCGGCGTGCCCGCCGGCTCTTCATGCCCAGTTCGTGGCTCGCCGTCAAGCTCACCGACGAGTACGTGCTGGACCACCACTCGGCGAGCCAGTGCACGCCGCTGTACGACACCGACCGCCACGACTGGTACCAACCGTGGGCCGCCGAGATCGCCCCCGGCCTGGTCCTGCCGCCGCTGCGCTGGCCCGGCGACGTGGCAGGCCGGGTGACGGCGGAGGCGGCGGCGACGACCGGACTCCCGCCGGGCATCCCCGTGATCACCGGGACCATCGACGCCTGGTCGGAGGCGATCAGCGTCGGCGCGCAGGGCGTCGGCGACCTCATGCTGATGTACGGCACGACGATGTTCCTGGTCCACACGGTCGCCGCCCGGGTCACCGACCCGTCGCTGTGGGGGACCGTCGGCGCCCTGCCGGGGACCCGCAATCTCGCAGGTGGCCTGGCGACGTCCGGGGCGATCACGGCGTGGCTGCGCGAGCTGTTCGGTTCGCCGGACTATCCCGACCTGCTCCGCCTCGCCGAGGCCTCCGGCCCGGGCGCCCGAGGGCTGCTCATGCTGCCGTACTTCGCCGGCGAACGGACGCCGATCCTGGATCCGCAGGCCCGCGGCATACTCGCCGGTCTCACCATCTCGCACGACCGTGGTGACCTCTACCGCGCCGCGCTCGAGGCGACGGGCCTCGGTGTACGCCACAACATCGAGACCATCGAGGCGAGCGGCGGTGACATCCGGCGTGTCGTCGCGGTCGGCGGCGGCACCCGGGGCGGGCTCTGGACGCAGATCGTCTCGGACGTCACCGGACGCGCCCAGGTGATCCCCGCGCAGACCATCGGCGCCAGTTACGGCGCGGCGTTCCTGGCCGCGCAGACCGGGTGGCCCGTCTCGATCGAGGCGTGGAACCCCGTCACGGAGGTCTGCGAGCCACGGGCTGAGTTCGCCGCCGACTACGACGAGCTGTACGGGCTGTATCGCGAGCTGTACACGAGTTCCAGGCGGGTCGCGCACGCGCTCGCCGCACGTCAGGTCCGTTTCCTGGCCGTCGCTCGGACGGACGCCGGGAAAGAGCAACGCACCGAAGGAGTCGCCCCATGACCAGTTACACGCTGCCCGTGGCCGCCAAACCGCCGACGGCGGCACCCGGCACCGTCTACACGGTTGCCAGCGGCGATCTCCGGCTCAGCGCGAACGTCACCTGCTGGCCCACCCAGCAGCAACTGGAGGCCGACCTCACCGCGGCGGTCAACGCGCTCGGCTGGAAGGTCGAGCGCGGGCACGGTGTCGATCCGAGCAAGGGGCACGGCTTCATCGACAGCCAGCGCGCGGGCATCGAGGTCTTCAAGCAGATCCCCGCCGACGCGCCACTGATCGTGGTCGAGGCCGTCTGGCAGTACAGCCACCACGTCCTGGCCGGGCTGCGCAGCCACCGGGGGCCGATCCTCATCGTGGCGAACTGGAGCGGCGAGTTTCCCGGCCTGGTCGGCCTGCTCAACCTCACGGCGAGCCTCACCAAGGCCGGCATCCCGCACTCCGCGCTGTGGAGCCGGAACTTCACCGACGAGTGGGCGATCGGCGGGCTGCGGACCTGGCTGGAGACCGGCGAGCTGCGCCACGACACCAGCCACGTACGCGACCTGCCCGCCCTGCCCGACGACCCGGAGGTCGAGCTGGGCCGGTCGCTGGCCGGCCAGCTCGCGACGGAGAAGGCCATCATCGGCGTCTTCGACGAGGGCTGCATGGGGATGTACAACGCGATCTTCGACGACGAGTTGATCAATCCGCTCGGCATCTACAAGGAGCGGCTGTCGCAGAGCGCGCTGGTCGCCGAGATGGCGCGCGTCTCCGACGAGGAGGCCCGGGCGGTCCGCCGGTGGCTGGACGACGCCGGGATGACCTTTCACGTGGGCACCGACGAGGCCAGCGAACTGACCGAGGCGCAGCTGCTCAGCCAGTTCAAGATGTACGTCGCGGCCCTGCGCATCTCCGACGACTTCGGCCTGGACGCGGTGGGCATCCAGTACCAGCAGGGCCTGAAGGACACCGTTCCGGCCAGCGACCTCGCCGAGGGTCTGCTGAACAACGTCCAGCGGCCGCCGGTGCTCAGCCGCGACGGGAGCCGCGAGCTGTACCCGGGGGCGCCGTTGCCGCACTTCAACGAGGTCGACGAGGGGGTGGCGGTCGACTCGCTCGTCACCAACCGGATCTGGACGGCGATGGGCCTCGACCCGGCGACGACGCTGCACGACATCCGGTGGGGCGAGTGGTACGGCGACGACTTCGTCTGGGTGTTCGAGATCTCCGGCTCGGTGCCGGCGTCACACAACGGTGGCTACGACAAGTCGTACAGCATGCGCCAGCCGCCGATGTTCTTCCCGCTTGGCGGAGGCACCCTGAGCGGGGTGTCGAAGCCGGGGGAGATCGTCTGGTCCCGGGTGTTCATCATGGACGGTGTGCTGCACGTGGACCTGGGTCGCGGCACCGTCGTGGAGCTGCCGGCCGAGGAGACCCAGCGCCGGTTGGACGCCACCACCCCGCAGTGGCCGATCATGCACGCCGTCCTGCACGGGGTCGACCGGGACCAGCTGATGGCGCGGCACAAGGCCAACCACGTCAACGTCGCGTACGCGCCGGACGCCGCGACCGCCGACAGGGCGCTGCGGGTGAAGGCGGCCATGTTCGCCGAACTCGGGATCCGGGTGCACCTGTGCGGTGAGGTCAACCTCTGAGCGACGGCGGGGCCGCCGACGGTGCGGATCGGAGCCGGTGGAACACGGACGGGGAGCCTGACGGTGTACCGGGTGCAGGCTCCCCGACCTCCACCCCGGGCCGCCGGCCCACCGGCTCGGACCGCGTCGGCGGTGGGCTCGCCGGTTACGAGGTTCCGCTCGGGCGGCTGGAGCTCTCGCGTACCTGGAGGCCCGTGCTGAGGGTGACGGTCGACGGCGGCCGCGTCGGGTTGGCGATCCGTTCGGTGAGCAGCACCGCAGCCGCCCGCCCCAGGTCGTACGTCGGCTGGGAGACGGTGCTCAGCGATGGTCTGACCAGGTGGGCCCAGGGTATGTCGTCGAACCCGACCACTCCGAACTCGGCCGGCACCTTGAGCCCGCGGTCGACGAGGCACTCGACGGCGCCGACGGTCATCAGGTTGTTCGTGGCGAAGACACTGTCCGGCGGGTTGTCGCTGTCGAGCAGCGAGGCCATGGCCCGGTAGCCACCCTCTTCGCGGAAGTCCGCGTACCGCACCAGGTTGTCGGTCGTCTCCCGGCCGTGCGACCGCAACGCGTGCTGGTAGCCGCGGAGCCGCTGGGCGGCCGTGGAGATCCGGCGGGGACCGGTGATGCAGGCGACCCGCTGGTAGCCGTTGTCGAGCAGGTGGGTGGTTGCCAGCTCGGCCCCGTGCACGTTGTCGACGAGCACGGTGTCGATGTTGACGCCACGCAGTTGGCGGTCGATGGCCACGACGGGGATGCGTGCCTCGACGAGCCGGTTGATGACGGTGGGTCGGCCCGACGTGGAGATGATGACACCCGCCATCCGCTCGGCCAGGGCCGCGGCGATGTACCGGGACTCCTTCTCCGGGTCCTCGTCGCTGTTGCACAGGACCACCGAGTAGCCGGCGCCCTGGGCGACGTCCTCGACGCCTCGGACCATCGAGGTGAAGAAGGGGTTCCCGATGTCGGAGATGATGACGGCCCAGAGGCTGGTCTGACTCAGGCGCAGGTTGCGGGCGACGGCGTTGGGGCGGTAGTCGAGGTCCTGCATCGCCTGCTGCACCCGGGCGGCCATCACCGGATCGACCGTGGTCCGGCCGTTCAGCACCCGCGACACCGTGGCGGGCGAGACCTGAGCCTGCCGCGCCACGTCATAGATCGTCGCCATTCGCCTCCATCCGCTCGGCTCTCCTGATGTTGTGCTCCGGCGCGGCCACCCAGCACGCTCCGGTGCCGGAACCCGGCATCCTACGGCCGGGTAGTGACCGACCCGTGACCGGTGTTTCGCGCCGGTGTCCGGCGCTGATGTGGTCGTCCACCGGGCCTGCCGCGGTCATCTTTGGACGGTGGGCTGCGGGGGATCACCCCGACCTACCACCGCCTCGGCCCTCGATGTCACGAGAATACGCCCCTTCCCGTACGAGCAGTCACGGACCGGCGGCGCACGGTTGCCCAGGCGTACCGCTGTCAGGAAATCCGGTGCGGACGACGAGTCGGGGCACGAAGGGCCTCCCAGTGGCCGCAACGGCTGCGGCATGCTCACGCGAGCGGAGAAATCGTTTGCTCGGCTCTGATCGAGGACCATAAGAGCGGGCCGGGTCGCTGTCAACTACGGCGGCCATCGGCGGCGACAGAGGATTGACCGCCGCGTGGAGGCGTGCCTACCCTGTCGCTGTTGCGGTGAGAAATCGATTCCTTGACATCGCCTCGCAACCCGCCCCACCCACCGACGTGGAAGGCGCTCATGACACTCACCACCCACGCATCACGGACCCCCGCTCGCCGGCTGCTGCGCGCCGCGTTCACCGCGGCGCTGCTGGCCGGAACCGCCCTGGTCGGCCCAGCCGGGCCGGCCTCCGCCGCCCCCACCTCCGCCGACAACGGCCCCACCGGATGGGACGTCTACCGCCGGCTCGACCGGCTCGCCGAGCTCCCCGACGGTCCGCGGGCCTACCAGTTCTCCAGCTTCGACCGCAGCGGCGGCAACGACGACGGCTTCTCCGGCCAGTACTCGTGCCTGCGCACCGGCGCCGACGGCTGCGTCCTCGCCGAGGCCACCGGCTCCGGTGAGATCGACTCGATCTGGTTCACCCGCGACGAGGGCAACGTCTCCGCCACCGGCACCATCAAGGTGGTCCTCGACGGTGTGACCGTGCTCGACGCTCCGCTCCAGGACGTGGTCGACGGCAAGCTCGGCGCGCCCTTCGTCTACCCGGTGGTCGCCAACGCGGCGCAGAGCTCCGGCGGCGTCTACATCAAGGCGCCCATGACCTACCGCAGCTCGATGCGGGTGACCACCGAGAAGAATCCGATCTTCTACCACGTCACCTACCGCAAGTTCACCACCGCCGACGGGGTGCGCACATTCGACCCGTCGGACCGCGCGTTGGACGTCATCGACCAGCTCAAGGCCGCCGGCACCCGTGACCCGAAGCGCCCGGAAGCGGGCGCGACGACCACCGACCGCGAGTTCAGCGTCCCCGCCAAGGGCGCGGTCACCCTCGCCAGCGGCGTCGGCCCCGGCGCCGTCAACGCGCTCCAACTGCGGATGCCGCAACTCGTCGGGCCGCCGACGCCGGTCGCCGACGACGGGCGCGCCTACGGGCCCGACGGCGGCAGCGAGTTCCGGGTGGCCGTCGACCCGGCCAACACCGGCGTACGGCTGACCCGCCGGCTGGACCCGCACATCGGGCACCAGCGGGCGCGGATCGCGGTGGACGGCGTACCGGTCGCCGAGTGGCCGGCCAACGACCCGGTGCCCTTCGGCACCTGGCTCGACCAGACCGTCGAGCTGCCGGCGAGCGCCACGGCCGGCAAGTCCACGATCACCGTGCGGAACCAGTTCGTCTCGTCGGACCTGGACGTCAACGAGTTCACCTACTGGGTCGACAGCCTGGTCGCCGGGACCGCCAAGCGGACCGACACCCTCGACCTCGGCCCGTCCCACGCCGACGCCGAGGCCGCCCACGGCTACCGGATCACCGCGCAGACCTGGCAGGGCAGCAACACCATGAGCTACCCGGCCGACGCCGACCGCAAGGCGGCCGTCGCGGCCTCCGACGCGGTGCTGCGGGACAGCCGGCTGCGCATCACGTTCGACGGCGAGACCACCGTGGACGCGCCACTCGGCGAGTTCTTCGGCACCGGCCTGGGACTGCACCCGGTGAAGTCGTTGATGTTCGGCGTGGACCCCGCGACCGCGACGCTGTCGGCCTGGTGGCCGATGCCCTACCGGTCACGGTTCAGCATCGAGTTGCGCAACGGCTCCTCCGTGCCGATCACGTCGTCGGTGGCCTCCGTGACCACCGCACGCTCCGCCCGCTGGGCGCCGGCGCTGCGCCCGACCGGCACGGCCGGCTACTTCCGGGCCACCGCGTCGAGCGCCGACACCACCCCCGGCAACGACCACCTCTTCCTCGACGTGGCCGGACGCGGCAAGTTCGTCGGGGTCACGCACACCATGGAAGGGCACATCCCCGCGGGCAACCAGCGCAACTACCTCGAGGGCGACGAACGGGTCTACGTGGACGGCGCGCAGAGCTTGAGCATCCACGGCACCGGAACCGAGGACTTCTACGAGAGCGGCTGGTACTTCAACCACGGCACGTTCTCGGCGCCCACCAACGGCAACCCGGCCCACGAGGTCGGTGACTACGGCTGCCGGTACGACTGCACCGGCGCCTTCCGCCTCATGCTCGCCGAGGCCGTGTCGTTCTCCACCGACCTGCGGTTCGGCATCGAGCACGGCCCGGGTGACCAGGACCCGGCCCGGTACGGCTCGACCGCCTACTGGTACGGGCAGGACACCGTCGGGCAGCGCTGGACCGACACCGTCGACGTCGGCGACCCCGCCAGCGAGTCGGCGCACGGCTACACCTCGGGCGGTGCGCGTCAGGTGCTCACCGCGACCTACGAGGGCGACGACGGCGCGCCCCGACCCGTGACCGACGACCTCCGCGCCTCGACCACGCCGGTCCGGTTCCGGGTGGCCGTCGCCTCGGGCAACACCGGCGCGGTGCTGCGCCGGGTGGGGGACCAGAGCGCCGGATACCAGTCGGTGCGGGTCCAGGTGGACGGCCACGACGCCGGCACCTGGTCGCAGCCGCTGGCCAACGGCTCGCACCGCTGGCTGGAGGACGAGTTCCGGCTTCCGCCCGCGCTGACCAGGGGCAGGTCGGCGGTGACCGTCACGCTGACGCCGACCGCCGGCTCTCCGGCCTGGTCCGCGGCCCGGTACGCGGTGCTCAGCGAGGTCACTCCCTTCGTCGACGGGACCAGACCGACGCAGGTAGCCGGGCTCACCGCCGCGAGCGGCACGACGAACGCGGTGGCACTGACCTGGCGGCCGGCCACCGACGACGTGTACGCGCCGAGCTACCAGGTGTTCGCCTCGCGGCAGGCCGGGTTCACGCCCGGGCCGGACAACCGGGTGGGTGTCACGACCCGGCCGAGCTTCGAGCACAGCGGGCTCGGCCTGCGTGAAACCTGGCACTACCGGGTACGCGCGGTGGACGCCGCGGGCAACCTCGGCGCCTACTCGGCGCCGGCGTCGGCCACCACCGGCGACACCCTGCGGATCGAAGCCGAGTCGCTGCTGCCCGCGGTCTCCGCCGACGCTCCGGCGGACGTGCAGGGCGACTGCTGCGGCATCCGCTGGTCCCGCGGCGCGCAGTTGTGGTTCCGGCCGGACGCGCCGAACAAGAGCGTGACCGTGGCGTTCGAGGTGCCGACCACCGGCACCTACCAGCTGAGACTGGTGCAGACGCTGGCCCGGGACTACGGCACCAACACGGTCGCCATCGACGGCGCCCGGATCGGCGAGGCGTTCGACGCGTACCGCTCGCCGGACGTGGTCGTCAGCGACCCGCTCGACTACGGCCAGCGGGAACTGTCGGCGGGCCGGCACACCCTCACCCTCACGGTGACCGGCAAGGCCGCCGCTTCGAGCGGCTACCTGGCCGGCCTCGACTACATCGAGGCTCGCCTGACGTCGTGACCCGGTCGGAGTCGGAGGCCCGCACCAGGGCCTCCGGCTCCGTCCAACCCCCAGATCCGCAGACGAGCCACGAGGTGCCGTATGACAGATCGGCCGCTGGTCCGGATGACCGGCATCGGCAAGCGGTTCGGCGGCGTGCACGCCTGCCGCGACATCGACCTCACCGTGACCGCCGGTGAGGTGCACGCGCTGCTCGGCGAGAACGGGGCCGGCAAGTCCACGCTGATCAACGTGCTCTCCGGTGTGATCACCGAGCACGACGGCACGATCGAGGTGGACGGGGAGCCGGTCAGTTTCGCCGGCCCGGCCGATGCCCAACGCGCTGGCATCGCGACCATCCACCAGGAGCTGGACCTGGTGGCCGGGCTGTCCATCGCGGAGAACATGTTCCTCGGGCGCGAGCCGCGTACCCGCCTCGGCACCGTCGACATCCGGAGGATGCGCCGGCAGGCCGAGGCGCACCTGCGGACGCTCGGCGCGGACCTGGACCCGCGCCGGCTCGTGGGGTCGCTGCGCGTCGGCGAGCAGCAACTGGTCGAGATCGGTCGAGCCCTGTCACTGCGCGCGCGAGTCCTGATCATGGACGAGCCGACCGCGGCGCTGGCCGACGCCGAGGTCGAACGGCTCTTCGCGACGATCGCCGAGCTGCGCCGGGCCGGAGTCGGCATCGTCTACATCTCGCACCGGATGGCGGAGATCGAGCTCATCGCCGACCGGGTGACCGTGCTGCGCAACGGCACTGTCGCCGGCACCGTCGACCCGCGGCTCGCCTCCCGGGACGACATCATCCAGCTCATGGTCGGCCGGTCGGTCGACGCGCTCTTCGGCGAGGGCCGCAACGAACCCGGTGACGTGCTCCTCGACGTACGCGGGCTCGCCGTGACGCCCCGCCGGCCGGTGCCCGGTCGGACCGAGCCAGCCGGCGTGGATCTCACCGTGCGCTCCGGAGAGATCGTCGGCCTCGCCGGGTTGATGGGCGCCGGGCGTACCGAACTGCTGGAGACGTTGTTCGGCGCGGGCGGTTCCGGCCGGCGAGTCGGCCAGGTGACCATCGGTGACCGGCCGTACCGCCCCGGTGGCCCCCGGGCGGCACTGGCGCGCGGGGTGGCCTTCGTCCCCGAGGACCGGCGTGGCGCGGGGCTGATGCTGGAGCACTCCGTGGCGGACAACGTCGTGCTCTCCGCGCTGTCGTCGCTGACCACGCTCGGGCTGGTGCGCCGCCCGCTGCTGCGCCGGACGGTGGCCGAACAGCTCACCACCCTGGCGGTGAAGGCGGCATCACCGTCGATTCCGGTGGCGACGCTCTCCGGTGGCAACCAGCAGAAGATCGTGTTCGCCAAGCAACTGCTGATGCGACCACGACTACTCCTGCTCGACGAGCCGACCCGGGGAGTGGACATCGGCGCGAAAGCCGAGATCTACCACCTGCTGCACCGGCTCGCCGACTCCGGCATGGCGATCCTGCTCGCCTCGTCGGAGCTGCCGGAGCTGCTGAGCCTCTGTGACCGGGTGGTCGTCCTGCACCGTGGTCGCACCGTGGCCATGCTGCCCCGCGCCTCCGCCACCCAACAAGCCATCCTCGCCGCGGCCAACGGGGACGACGTCAAGGAGTCTCGATGAACCCGCCCAACCCCACCACCGTCGCCGCATCGCCGCCGGAGACACCGCCCAGCCGCCGCGCGATCCGACTGCCGAAGGACCGGCACGCGATCGTCGACAACTTCTTCCGGTTCCAGAGCCTGTTCGGGCTCGTCGCCGTCTTCCTGATCGCGATCGCCGTCTCGCCGTCCCGCAACGGCGAGAACGTGTTCCTCAGCTCCGGGAACCTCGCCAACATCGTCCGGGCGGTCTCGGAGATCGGCATCATCGCGGTCGGGATGACGTTCGTGATCCTGATCGGCGGCATCGACCTCTCCGTCGGGGCGGTGCTCGGGCTCGCCGCGGTCGGGTCGGCCACGTTGATGGTCGACAGCGGCCTGGGCATCGTGCCCACGGTCCTGATCGTGCTCTTCATCGGCACCGCGTTCGGGGCGACGCAGGGCGCGATCGTCGCCCGGATCGGGATCCAGTCCTTCATCGTCACCCTGGCCGGCCTGCAGGCGGCTCGGGGCATCGCCCGGATGTGGTCCGGTGGACTGGGCATTCCGATCGCCTACGGCGACGGGCCGCAGGAGGCTCCCGAGGCGTTCTCGCTGCTGAGCGGCTCCATCAACGGAGTGCTGCCGGTACCGGCCCTGATCTTCCTCGCCATCGGCGTCGGCGCGCTCCTGGTGCTGCGCAGCACCGCCTTCGCGCGGCACGTCTACGCGATCGGCGGCAACGAGAAGGCCGCCCGGCTCTCCGGCGTGCCCGTACGGCGCGTCCGGGTCACCGTCTTCGCGATCTCCGGCCTGCTCGCCGCACTGGCCGGGATCATCCACGCCGGTCAGCTCAACCAGGGCAGCCCGAACGACGGTGCCGGCTACGAACTGGACGCGATCGCGGCCGTGGTCATCGGCGGGACGAGTCTCGCCGGCGGCAGCGGATCCATGGGCGGCACGATCGCCGGCGCCCTGCTGCTCGGGATCCTGAACAACATCCTCGCCCTCAACAACATCGACGCGAACGTGCAGCTGGTCGTCAAGGGACTGGTCATCGTGGCTGCCGCCGCGTTGCAGAGGCTCCGCCCCCGCATCGCCTGACCCACCACCACCTTGGAGGAAACATGCGCTACGCCCGAAGAGCCATCACGATCCTCACGCTGACCGCGCTCGCGCTCACCACGGGATGCAGCGTCGAGAAGGACGGCGGTGACAACGGCACCGACGCCTCCGCCCAGTGCGGCGGCGGCAAGGACTTCCTGATCGGCATGTCGCAGGCCAACAACGCCGAGCCGTACCGGCAGGTCATGAACGACGACGTGAACACCGCGGCGAAGGCGGTGCCCGGGTTCCGGGTCGTCGTCTCGGACGCGGCCCAGGACAACAGCAAGCAGGTCGCCGACGTGGAGAACTTCCTCTCCCAGGGCATCAACCTGCTGATCATTTCGCCGAACGAGGCGAAGCCGCTCACCGCCGTGGTGAAGAAGGCGTACGACCAGGGCATCCCGGTCATCGTGCTCGACCGCAAGGTCGAGGGTGACGCGTACACCGCCTTCATCGGCGGCGACAACGTGGCGATCGGCAAGGCGGCGGGCGAGTACTACGCCAAGACGCTGCTGCCGCAGGGCGGCAAGGTCGTCGAGATCTCCGGCCTGCCCGGCTCCACCCCGGCCGCCGAGCGCGCTCAGGGCTTCCGGGAGGGCATCGCCAGCAACCCGAAGATCGAGATTGTCGCCACCCAGACCGCCGAGTGGCTGCGGGAGAAGGGGCAGAGCGTGATGGACGCGATGCTCAAGGCCCAGCCCGACATCGACGCCGTATACGCGCACAACGACCCGATGGCGGAGGGCGCCTACCTCGCGGCGAAGGCCGCCGGCAAGGAGACGGCGATCAAGTTCACCGGGATCGACGCCCTGCCCGTCGCGTCCGGCGGCATCAAGGCGGTCGAGCAGGGTCGCCTGCAGGCGACGTTCCAGTACGCGACCGGCGGCCGCGAGGCGATCGACCTGGCCAAGAAGATCCTGGTCGACTGCTCGAAGGACGTGCCGAAGTCGACCACCCTCGGCACGATGCAGATCACCAAGGACAACGCCGCTCAGGCCTACACCGAGCTCGGCGGCAAGCAGTAGCAGTTCCTCAGGTGCGGGCCCGCCGAGGACGCTGGCGGGCCCGCACCGCCGAACGACCGGGAAACCGCCACCGGAACCCGCATCGAGCCCTGGAGGAAAGCGATGCCCCGCCTACCGTCCCGCGTCGGCCGGCTGTCCGCGCTGTGCGCGGTCGCCCTGAGCCTGATCGCGACACCGGTCGCGGCTCGGGCGGCCGATCCGCCCGCGATCGACAACCAGCCGTACGAGAACCGGTCGACCGTGGTCGGCGCCGGCGACTTCGTGCACGTCTACGACCCGAGCGTCGGCGAGAACGAGCGCTGGTACTACAACGACCACACGATGGTGCGCGACCGCCGTACCGGCGAGTGGCACATCTTCGCGATCACCCACGCGGAGCCCGCCAACCCGCTCGACGAGCGGTTCTTCGGCCACGCCACGGCGCCGTCGCCGCGCGGACCCTGGACGAAGCAGCCGTTCGCGCTGGAGGCCGACCCCGCCGCGGGCGAGAGCCACATCTGGGCGCCGTACGTCCTGTTCCACGGCGGCACGTACTACATGTACTACGCGGGCGGCACCGCGGACCACACGGCCTACCGGATGCAGCTGGCCACGTCGAAGGATCTCAAGACCTGGACCCGGCACCCGGCGAACCCCCTGTTCACCGATGGCTTCGACGGCCGGGACCCGATGGTCACCCGCGTCGGCAACCAGTGGGTGATGTACTACACCGCCAACAGCACACCGGCGGGTGGTCACCACATCGTCGCCTACCGCACCAGCAAGGACCTGATCCACTGGGGAGCCCGGCGGACGGCCTTCGAACACCCGGCCACCGGCACCTTCGGCGGACCGACCGAATCGCCGTTCGTGGTGCGTCACGGCGGATCGTGGTACCTCTTCGTGTGCTGTGAGAGCGGATACCAGGACACCCGCGTCTACCGCAGCGCCGACCCCTTCCACTTCACCGTCGACCAGTTGGCGGGGCAGATCAACGCGCACGCCGCCGAGGTGGTCAAGGACGACTCCGGCACGGGCGACTGGTACGTCACCGGCGCCGGCTGGGGTCAGGGCGGGCTCTGGCTGGCGCCGCTGAACTGGCGTACGCCGGTGGTGACGAAGGGCCGTGTCGTCACCACTCCCTACTACCGTGCCGTCGTGCAGACGGCGCCCCAGGCGCGGCTGGTCTCCTACGACGCCGATCCCGCCGGACGTGGTGAGTACCGGCCCGTCACGGACTCGTCGTCCCGATCCACGGCGCCCTACCTCGCGGTCGGAGCCTTTGGGCCCACCGACGTGGCGGGCGCGGCCAGGGACGTGACCGTCTCCGCCGACGGCACCGACGTGAGCCTCAACGGCATCCCGCTCGGGAACGAGCCGGTGACCGCGGACTGGCGGTTCCGGTTCGACACGACCACCACGGACCTCAGCCTCGTCTGGCACGTGGCCGGCCCGACCACCGCGCCGGTCTGGGAAGCCGCCTGGAACCTGGACTCGGCCCTGCCGCGGCTCGGCGACCCCGGCCAGCAGGACCGGGACGGCGACGCGGCGGGCTTCACCAGTTGGACACTTGCCACCGACGACACGACCACGTTGGTGGCCGCCTACCGCGCCGGCTCGGCCTGGAACGAGGACAACCGGTGGTTCCACCGGCCCAGCGGATCGATCGCCTGGCAGCCGCTGTGGCAGCCCGGCGGACGGTCGTTGCCGGTGGGTGACCTTCCCGGGGGCACGTGGCGGCTCGGGGTGAGCGGGAGCGCCGCGGACACGTCATTCGCCGAGGCGCTGGCGGCAGGCCTCAACGGCACGAGGTAGCGGCCGGGCCGTCCTGCCGGCGGTGGATCTCGCCGCCGGCAGGACGACCCCACCGGCCGGTAGGGTCGTCCGCGCGAATCTGGCCGACACCGCCTTCCGGCTCGGGGTACCCGTCGAGGACGTCGAGCGCGTGCACCAGCTCGCCGGCGACCGGCCGTCGGCCCCGCTGCCCGCCAGGGCCGACGCGCCCGCGATCCTCGACCGGCTCGCGGTGCGGCCGGACGACGCCGCCGAGATCATGGCCGGCTGGCCCGACATCGACTCCGCGCTGTGGACGCCGGAGCTCTGCTGGCTGCTCGACCGCTCGATCGCCCTGGTCCGCGCCGATCTCGGGGGCCACGGCTGGCTGTCGCCCGGTCCCGCGCTACCGCGCGACCGGGGTCCCGCCTGGCGGCATCTGTACGTGTACGCGTACCTGGCCCTGGTCGACGCCGTCCGGGGGTACCACCGCGACCACGGCGTCCCCGACGACGTGTCGTGGGTGACCCTCGCGGACCTGGGCCGCAACCTCGCGATCGACCGGCGGATGCGCCGCGAGGGCTGGCCGGTCATGCAGAGCTGGCTGACGCTGCACGCGCGCGGTGGCATCTACGAGCTGGGCCGGCTGCAGCACCAGCGCGGCGGCACCGCCATCGACCTGCACATCCCCGACTCGGGGCCGTTGACCCCGGAGGCGGTCGCGGCATCGCTCGACGAGGCCCGCGCGTTCTTTCCGCGCCACTTTCCCGACGAGCACTACACGGCGTTCTCCTGCGGCTCGTGGCTGCTCGACCCGCAGCTGCTCGAATACCTGCCCGGGGACTCCAACATCGTCCGGTTCCAGCGGAGGTTCGAACTGGAGCCCTACGAGGAGCCGGAAGGGCTGGACGCCGACGTCGAGGTGCTGCGGTTCGGGTTCCGCACCCTGACCACGCCGTTGGACCAGCTGCCGCGCCGCACGGTGCTTCAGCGGGCGATCGTCGACCACCTGAAGGCCGGCCGCCACTGGCAGTGGCGCCGTGGCCGCTTCCCCTTCTGACCGACACCTGCGACCGACCCAGCATCGGATTTTTCGATGCACACCATGCAGAGCATTCAGGCTGTTCATGCTGGCTGATCCCGGATAGGGTCCCGCCAGTCGCCCAGCCAGGAGGTTTGCCGTGCTCAGGAAGCGTGCGCTCCACGTCGTCATCGGTCTCGTCACCATCTCGATCGCGGCAACGGGTTGTGGCCGCTCGACGAGCGGACAGACGCCACAGTCCGGCGGCGCCGCCTCCGTCGCCGCCGACGCGAAGGCCGCCGACCTCGTGCCCGCCGACATCAAGGCGAAGGGTTCCCTCCGGGTCGCCACCGCCGAGGGCTACCCACCGATGGAGATGTACAAGGCGGGCACCCAGGATCTGACCGGCGTCGACCCGGAGCTGGCCGCGGCCATCGCCGGGCGGCTCGGCCTCAAGCTGGAAATCACCAACGCCAGCTTCCCCGGTCTCATCCCCGGCCTACAGGCCGACCGCTGGGACCTGGCGATGTCGTCGATGAGCGACACCGAGGAGCGGCGCAAGGCGGTCGACTTCGTCGACTACTTCCAGGCCGGCGGCTCGATCATGGTGGCCAAGGGCAACCCCGCCGCGGTCAAGGACCTCGCCGACCTGTGCGGCCGCGCCGTCGTGCTGGCCAAGGGCAGCTCCAACCTCGCCATCGGCGAGGGCCAGAACGCCACGTGCGCCAAGAAGATGACGATCTCGCAGAGCGAGGATGCGCCCACCGGCCTGCTCCAGATCGATGCCGGACGGGCCGTCGCCACCATCGTCGACTACCCGGTCGCCAAGATGCTCGCCCAGGAGAGCGGCAAGTACGAGGTGCTGGAGGCCCAGTACGAGGCGGGACCGTGGGGGATCGCGATCGACAAGAAGGACAGCCAGTTGCGCGACGCGGTGCAGCGGGCGCTCCAGGAGCTGATCGACAGCGGCGACTACACGAAGATCCTGGAGAAGTGGGGCGTGACGGGCAGCGCCATCCAGGCGGCCACCGTCAACGACCAGAAGTGAGCACGCCCGTGGACCGTACGGCTGACGAGCGGGTACGCGCCGCGGACCCGGCGCCCACGGAGCTGGACACCGCGCAGGCCAACCGGATCAGCCACCCCGTCCGACCGGGGCGGTGGCTGGCCGCCGGGGTGGTCGCACTCGTCCTGGTCTGGCTGGGATGGTCCATCGCCGTCAACCCCAACCTGCACTGGGACATCGTCGTCGACTACCAGTTCGACCGGGTCATCCTGGAAGGGCTGTGGGTCACCATCCAGCTCACGGTCGCGTCGATGCTGATCGGCGTGGTCCTCGGCGTGGTGGTGGCCCTGATGCAGACCTCCGCCAGCCGGATCCTGCGCACCGGAGCCACGGCCTACGTCTGGTTCTTCCGGGGCACGCCGCTGCTGGTGCAGCTGATCTTCTGGTTCAACATCGCGCTGATCTTCCCGGAGATTGGTCTCGGCGTGCCGTTCGGCGGACCGAAGCTGATGACCTGGGAGACGAACGCCCTCGTCACGGGCTTCGTCGCGGCGCTGCTCGGGCTCAGCATCAACGAAGGCGCCTACATGAGCGAGATCGTCCGGGCCGGGCTCCGCGCCGTCGATCCCGGTCAGCAGGAGGCCGCCGCGGCCCTCGGCATGTCCCGCGCGAAGATCATGAGACGGGTGGTGCTGCCGCAGGCGATGCGGATCATCGTCCCGCCCACCGGCAACCAGTTCATCTCGATGCTCAAGACCACCTCGTTGGTCTCGGTGATCGCCGGTGCCGACCTGCTCACCGTCGCTCAGCGGCTGTACCTGACCAACTTCGAGGTGATCGCCCTGCTCATCGTCGCGTCCATCTGGTACCTGGTCCTCACCACCGTGGCCAGCGTCGGCCAGTACTTCCTGGAGCGCCGGTTCAGCCGGGGCTTCGGGACCACCGTTCCCGGCACGCTGCGCGGACGCATCGGCCGCAACCTGCGGTTCACCGGGAGCGCGCGATGACCGCGCCGATGGTGCGGTGCCGGCAGGTCCGCAAGAGCTTCGGCCGCCTCGAGGTGCTGCGCGGTATCGACCTGGTCATCGAGCGCGGCCAGGTGGTCTGCGTGGTCGGCCCCTCCGGCTCCGGCAAGTCCACCCTGCTGCGCTGCCTCAACCACCTCGAGGAGCCGCAGGCGGGCCGGATCTACGTCGACGGCGAGCTGATCGGGTACGAGGAGCGCGGCGGGCGACTGCGACCGCTGCCGGACGCCCGGCTGCGCCGGCAACGCGAGTCGATCGGCATGGTGTTCCAGCGGTTCCACCTCTTCCCACACCGCACCGCGCTGGGGAACGTGATGGAGGGTCTGGTCGCCGTGCAGGGCGTCCGGGTGCCCGACGCCCGCAAGCGTGCCGGTGAGCTGCTCGACCGGGTCGGGCTCGCCGATCGGGCGCACCACTACCCGGCGCAGCTCTCCGGCGGGCAGCAGCAGCGAGTCGCCATCGCGCGGTCCCTGGCGATGTCGCCGAAGCTGATGCTCTTCGACGAGCCGACCTCGGCGCTCGATCCCGAACTGGTCGGCGAGGTGCTCGAGGTGATGAAGGACCTGGCGGCGAGCGGCATGACGATGATCGTGGTGACCCACGAGATGGGGTTCGCCCGCGAGGTCGGCGACCACCTGGTCTTCATGGACGACGGCCTCATCATCGAGGAGGGCGCGCCGCGGGAGGTTCTGGCCGCGCCGACGCACGAACGGACCCGCGCCTTCCTCTCCAAGGTGCTGTGATGCGGCTGGACCTGCTGGTCACCGGCGGAGACGTCATCGACGGCAGCGGCTCGCCCGCCCGCAGCGCCGACGTGGGGGTGCGGGCGGGCAGGTTGCTGCTGCTGCCTCCGAGCAGCCGCAGCGCCGCCGACACGGTGGTCAACGCCGGCGGGCTCGTCGTCACCCCGGGCTTCATCGACGTGCACACCCACTCCGACCTGCTCGCCGGTCACGACGAACAGCGGGAGACGCTGCGGCTCGCGCCGCTGCTCCAGGGCGTCACCACCGAGATCTGCGGCAACTGCGGGATCAGCCCCTTCCCGGTGCCAGCGGAGCGCGCGGGGACGGTGCGGGACCTGGTCGCCGCGACGTTCGGCCCGCCGGCGACGACGTACGCGTCCTTCGCGGAGTTCGCCGCCGCGCAGGGCGTCGCCCGGCGCAACCACCTCGCCGCCCTGGTGGGCCACGGCACGCTCCGTGCCGCGGTCGTCGGCTTCGCGCAGCGGCAGGCCACCGCCGACGAACTCGGGCGCATGTGCGCGCTGCTTGACGAGGCGCTCACCGCCGGCGCTGCCGGCCTCTCCACCGGCCTGATCTACCCGCCGGGGGTCAACGCCGGCACCGACGAGGTCATCGCGCTCGCCCGGGTGGCCGCCGCGCACGGCAAGCCGTACGTGACGCACCTGCGCGACGAGATGTCGCAGGTCGAGTCGGCGCTGGAGGAGGCGATCGAGATCGCCACCGCGGCCGGGGCGGCGTTGCAGGTCTCGCACCACAAGACGGCCGGGCGGCGGTCGTGGGGCGCTACGGTCCGCACCCTGGCCCGCCTCGAGCAGGCGCGGGACGCCGGGCTGGACGTCCTCTGCGACGTCTACCCGTACACCGCCGGCAGCACCGCCCTGCACGCTCTGCTCCCGCCCTGGGTCATCGCCGACGGCGTGCCGGCGATGCTCACCTCCGTCCGACGGGCGACGGTCCGCGATCGCATCCGCGTCGATGTGGCCACCGGACTGCCCGGCTGGGAGAACACCGTCGGCAACGGCGGCTGGGACCTGATTCGGGTTGCCTCCGCCCCGACCAGCCCGGCCGTCGAGGGCCGCACCATCGCCGAGCTCGCCGCCGCCCGCGACATCGACCCCGTCGACTACGTCTGCGACCTGCTCGCGGCCGAGGGCGGCAACGTGACCATCCTGAGCCACTCGATGCGGGAGGACGACGTACGCCGGGTGCTCACCAGCCCGCTGTCGATGCTCTGCTCCGACGGCGTGCCCAAACCGGGCCGACCCCACCCGCGCTGGGCGGGCAGCTTCGCCCGGGTGCTCGGCCACTACGTCCGTGACGTGGGCCTGCTGAGCCTGGCCGAGGCCGTGCACAAGATGACCGCGATGCCCGCCCGCCGGTTCGGCCTTGTCGAGCGGGGCCTGCTCGCCGACGGGTACGCGCCGGACCTGGTGGTCCTCGACCCCGCCGAGATGGCCGACGGCGCGACGTACGACGATCCGCTCGCGCCGCCACGTGGTGTCCGCCAGGTGGTGGTCGGCGGCCGGGTCGTCGTGGACGGCGACCGGGTCACCGACGCCAGACCGGGCCGGGTGCTGGCCGTACCGGATCGTGAACCCGCCACCCGGGCTCGCACGTGATCGCCGACGGCCCGGCCGGCCCCACGCGGATCGGTGCGATGGTACGACGGCTGAACGACGGGCGGACCCTCACACACGACCCGGACCTGGTCCTGCCCCTCGCGAGCGTCGGCAAGCTGCTGCTCCTCGGCGAGGTGGCCCGCCGCCTCGCCGAGGAGACCCTCGCCCCCGACCAGCCGGTCGACCTGCTCGACGACGACCGGGCACTCGGCGGAACCGGCCTGCTCGGCCTGCTCTCGCCGCGACGGTGGACCGTCACCGACCTCACCACCGCGGTCGCCACGGTGAGCGACAACGCGGCCACCAACGCCCTGCTGCGGTTGGTGACGCTCGACGCCGTCCAGGAGCTGGCTCGCCGCAGCGGCCTTCGGGACACCACCGTGCACGACCGGATCCGGGCCGCCCGCGGCCCGGACGTACCCCCGACGTTCGCGACCGGCACCGCCCACGACCTCTGCGCCTTCCTCGCCGACGTGGCGAACGGGACCTGGCAGGGCCAGCGGGCGTCCGGG
The DNA here is from genome assembly GCF_003667455.1 of Micromonospora sp. CV4. Lineage (NCBI taxonomy): Bacteria > Bacillati > Actinomycetota > Actinomycetes > Micromonosporales > Micromonosporaceae > Micromonospora > Micromonospora sp. CV4. The sequence goes on from NZ_RCVI01000342.1 coordinate 97,235, forward strand.
TTGCTGCGCGGCTGGCTCGCCCGGAACACCGACCGCACGCTCGTCGCCGACACCATCCCGCACGACCCGTGGTCGACCGGCGGCGTCCAGGTGCTGAACAAGACCGGCACCGACACCGGTGTACGCGCTGACGCCGGCATCGTCGTCGGCCGGCAAACCGTCGTCTACGCCGTGGTAGCGGCGTTCCCGTCCGGCGCGGAGCGGGCCGCGGTGGGTGAACTGCGGCGGTGGGGCACGACCGTCGGCCGGCTCGCCGGCACGCGCGGCCACCGTTCCGACAGCGCCTGACTGAGCCCCGACGCGGCGTCGGTCAGCCGCTCCACGAAGCTGCCGACCACCGGGTTCGGGTTGCCGGGGCGCAGCGCCACCCCGATCTCCCGATGCAGGTTGGCGTGGTCGAGCGGCTGGACCGCCACCTCGCCGGGGTCGCGTAGACCCAACGACGGCACCAACGCGACGCCGACACCGGCCCGGACCAGGCCCAGCACCACCTCGTAGTGGTCGCTGCGGCAGCGGATCCGGGGCTGGAACCCTTCGGCGCGCGCGGCCAACTCCAGCACGGAGACCTCGCCCTGCACACCGAGCGTGGTGATCCACGGCTCGTCGGCCAGGTCGCTGAGCCGCAGCCGCCGCCCGGCAAGCGGGTGACAGGCCGGGAGCACGACCAGTTGCGGATCGACCATCAGCGGGGAGACCGTCGCGGGAGGAATCTCCGGTGCGGGACTCAGCGGATGGTCGAACACCACCACGAGGTCAAGCTCGCCCTGGTTGAGGCGGGGGAGCAGCTCGGACGGCTGCCCCAGAATCAACGCCAACTCGACCTGAGGGTGGTCGGCGGTGAAGCTGGACAGGGCGCGCGGCAGCAGCTCCGTGCCGGCGGTGGCGAAGAAACCGATCCGCAGCAGACCCCGCCGACCCTCCCCGTGGGCCGACAGCTCGTCGCGGGCGGCCGACATCAGATCGATGATCTGCTGTGCGTAGTCGGCCAGGCGCTGACCCGCCACGGTGAGCCGCAGGCTGCGCGGCCCTCGGTCCACCAGCGCGACTCCGGCCTCCTGCTCCAGCGTGGCGAGCTGGTGGGAGACGGCGGACGGGCTGAGCCGGAGCTGTTCGGCCGCGGCGACGATGGTCCCGTGCCGGGCGATCTCCAGCACCACCTGCAGTCGCGCCGTGTTGAACATGCGTGGACCGCCTTCCCCTGCTCCCAGCGGCGCGAACGGCCCTCGCCGCGGCCGGACCACCCTGCTGACAATACGCACGATCACCGGAACCGGAGTGCTGGCAGGCGGCGCCGCTCGCTGTTCGAGGGCGTCCGTTGACCGCCGGCGCGGTCCGGTCGCGGCCTGCGCTGCCGCTGATCCGACCGCGCGGGCGGCTCACCCGGGCGGCAGTTTGAGATCGGTCCGGGCGGTGTTGTCGGCCGGGGTGGTGTCGGCGGGGAAGGCGCCCTGCACGTTCGCCCGTACGGTGAGCGCGAAGCCGGTGAGCGTCCGCGCCGGCCCGCCCGGCGCGATGTCCACCCGCACGCCGATCCGGTACGACCGGGAGCCCCCCGCCGGGATCCGCGCGTCGCCGGTGCAGAACATCGTCTTCGTGTCGTCGTTCTGCCCCTGGTTGAAGCAGCCGCCGATCCCGGTGCCGTCCAGGTTGATCGTCGCCTCCACCGGCAGCACCACGATCAGGTCGCCACTGTCGTACGCCCGGGTGCCGGCGTTGCCCATGGTGACGTCGAGCCAGCCGGCGTAGGCGTCCCCGGACACTTCCAGGGTGAGGGTCCGTGGAGCCTTGATCGACAGGTCGAGAACCCGGGTCGAGGTCGCGGACGGCGTGGCCCCGGGGCTGGACCCGGATCGCGTTGGCGTGCCGCTTGTCGGCGGCGCTGGGGTCGCCGGGGTCGCCGGGGTCGCCGGGC
>NZ_RCVI01000332.1:0-34942 GCF_003667455.1 Micromonospora sp. CV4
GGTTAGTCGAGGCGGGTGGCGCCGGGGGACGGGAGGACCGTCAGGGTGTTCGGGGTGGTGAAGCCCTGTTCGGCGTAGGCGGTGGTGACGGCGGCGGCGACCGCGTCGGCACGGTCCGTGTCGACGAGGGCGAGGACGCACCCGCCGAAACCGCCGCCGGTCATCCGGGCGCCCAGCGCGCCGGCCGCGAGAGCCGCCTCGACCGCGGTGTCGATCTCCGGCACGGTGATCTCGAAGTCGTCGCGCATCGAGACGTGCGAGGCGGTGAGCAGCGGGCCGATGTCCCGGACCCGGCCGGCGCGCAGCAGCGCCACCGTGTCCAGCACCCGCTGGTCCTCGGTGACCACGTGCCGGACCCGTCGCCGGGTCTCCTCGTCGTCGAGCCCGGCCAACGCGGCGTCGAGCTGATCGACGGTCACATCGCGCAGCGCCGCGACGCCGAGCGCCTTGGCTCCCGCCTCGCAGGACCGGCGGCGGGCGGCGTACTCGCCGTCGGCGTGCCGGTGTGGCGCCCGGCTGTCGATGACCAGCACGGCCAGCCCGGCGGCGTCCAGGTCGAACGGGATGTGTTCGACGGACTCGTCACGGCAGTCGAGGAACAGGGCGTGCCCGCCGCGGCAGCGGATCACGGCGGACTGGTCCATGATCCCGGTCGGCGCGCCGACGTAGACGTTCTCCGCCCGCTGCGCCAGCCGGGGCTGCCGCTCGGCGGGCAGCTCCAGCCCTCCGAGGTCGAGCAGTGCGGCGAGCACGGCCGACTCCAGCGCGGCCGAGGAGGAGAGACCGGAGCCCAGCGGCACGTCGGAGGCGATCGCCAGCCGCGCGCCGGGCACCAGGTGGCCGGCCTCGCGCAGCGCCCAGACCACACCGGCGACGTACGCGCCCCAGCCGGTGACCCGGCCCGGCTCGGCGACGTCGTCCGGGCCGAACGTGATCGTCTCGTCGGAGAGCTCGGACCAGACCGTCCACCGCTCGCCGTCCTGCCGGTCGGCGGCGGCGACGGTCCGCAGTGGCAGCGCGAAGGGCAGCACGAACCCGTCGTTGTAGTCGGTGTGCTCGCCGATCAGGTTGACTCGGCCGGGAGCCGCCCAGCGGCCGGCGGCGCGGCCACCGTACTGCGCGGTGAAGCCGGCGGCGGCCCGCTCGGCGACGTCACCGATCGGGTGGCTCATGACTGCTGCTCCAGGATGTGCGTGCGGTAGAAGGCCCAGGCGTCCCCGACCATGTCGTGCAGGGTGGGCTTCTGCGGCACCCAGCCCAGCTCGTCACGGGCCAGTGCGGAGGAGGCGACCAGTTCGGCCGGGTCGCCCTCACGGCGGGGCGCGACCTCGACCGGCAGCTGGTGCCCGGTGACCTCGCGGACGACGTCGACCACCTGCCGGTTGGTGAAGCCGTTGCCGTTGCCCAGGTTGTAGATCCGGTGCTGGCCCGCACTCGCGGCGTCCAGCGCCAGCAGGTGGGCCCGGGCCAGGTCGGCGACGTGGATGTAGTCGCGGACGCAGGTGCCGTCCACGGTGGGGTAGTCGTCGCCGAAGAGCTGGAGCTTCTCCCGCCGGCCGGCGGCGACCTCCAACGCGATCGGGATCAGGTGCGTCTCCGGGTCGTGCCGCTCGCCGAGCGCGACGTCGCCGGCGAGGTGCGCGCCGGCCACGTTGAAGTAGCGCAGCGACACGGCGGCCAGCCCGTGGGCGATCGTCTCGGAGGTGAGCGCCATGTCGACGGCGAGCTTGGTGGCGCCGTACGTGTTGGTGGGCGCCTTGACCGCGGTCTCCGGGATGGGCAGCTCGGTGGGGTTGCCGTAGACGGCGGCGGTGGAGGAGAAGACCATCCGGGGCACCCCGGCGGCCCGGACCGCGTCGATCAGGGCGAGCGTGCCGACCGTGTTGGTCTGCCAGTACAGTTCCGGCTTGACCATCGACTCGCCGGCGGCGATCAGGGCGGCGAAGTGCAACACCCCGTCGAAGCCGGCGTCGGGGGTGACGATCCGCGCGGCGTCGTGGATGGACGCTTCGACGTGGGTCGCCTCGGGAGCGAGGGCCTCGCGGTGGCCGGTGCGTAGATCGTCCAGGACCACCACCTGGTGACCCGCGTCGAGCAGCATCCGGGTCACCACGCTGCCGATGAAGCCGGCGCCCCCGGTGACGAGCAGTTTCACGTCGTTGTCTCCTGCCTGGCCCCGCCCGGGACGTGGCCTCGGTGAATCACCCTACGGCGGCGGGCGCGGCCCCAGGCCGAGCACGCCGCCGTCCCCATTCCATCATAATCTCTCACGATTAAACAGAGCCGAACATTCGCCCCGCTGCCCGCGAACCCCGGTGCGGTGGGCCGCCGATGTCTACCATCTCTGTCATGCGGGAAGCGGCCCGTACCGGGCTCCGGCGAGGCACGCGGGGGCGGCCCCGCCGCGACCCTGGCCCGCTCGCCCGAGCCGTCGCCCGGGTGGTGGTCCGCGCCGCCGACGGCGCCACCCGTCTCGTCACCGACCTGCTGGGGACCGGTCCGGCAGCCGGCCGGGAACGCATCTCCGAGGCCGAACTGCGGGACCTCGTCGCGGCGAACACGCTGCTCGACCCGGATGAGCGACGGATCATCGACGAGGTTCTGGTGGCCGGCGCGAGCCTGGTCCGCGAGGTGATGATGCCCCGCACCGAGGTGGTCTTCCTGCCCGCCCGGCTGACCATCGCCGAGGCCGCCCGGCTGGTCCGCGCCGAAACCCACACCCGCTACCCGGTCACCGACGGCACCCACGACGACGTGGTCGGCTTCGTGCACCTCCGCGACGTGCTGCTGCGCCCGGACGCCGACGCGTGCGCCACCGTCGGCGAGCTCACCCGGGAGGTGAAGCGGCTGCCCGGCAGCAAGCGGGTGCTGCCCGCGCTGACCGAGATGCGCCGGGAGGGCCAGCACCTCGCGGTGGTGGTCGACGAGTACGGCGGCACCGCCGGGATCGTCACCCTGGAGGACCTGATCGAGGAGCTGATCGGCGAGATCCACGACGAGTACGACGTCGCGCCGGACCCGGTGCACGCCGGCCTGCCCGCCGTGGTCGACGGTCGACTCAACCTCGCCGACTTCGCCGAGCGGACCGGGGTGGCGCTGCCCGCAGGACCGTACGAGACGGTCGGCGGGTTCGTGATGGCCGCGCTGGGCCGACTGCCGGTCACCGGCGACGAGGTGCCCGTACCCGCTGAGCCGGCCGAAGCCGGCGGACCCGACCCGGCTGACCCACCGGGCGGTTGGCTGCTGCGGGTGCTGGCCCTCGACGGACGCCGGGTGGCCCGGCTCGCCGTCTCCGCCATGCGGGTGCCGGAGCAACGCCGTGAGCCCGCCGCCGGGTCGGCGCGCGACGCCGCGGGGCAGGCCCGGGAGGGCGGGGCCGGGCAGCGGCGCGAAGCCGGCGCAGCGCCCGCCCGCCGGATCGGCGCGAGGGAACCGCGCGAGGTCAACGCCCCGACATCGGCGGGCCGCGGCCGACCCGCCGGCCCGTCATGACGGGCCCCGTTGCTTGCTGACAGAATTGTCGGCATGTCCGACGTTCCCGCCCGCCCCCGCGTCTTCTCCGGCATCCAGCCGACGGCCGACTCGTTCCACCTCGGCAACTACCTCGGCGCGGTGCGGCACTGGGTGGCCCTGCAGGAGACCCACGACGCGTTCTACTGCGTGGTGGACCTGCACGCCATCACGGCGGGCCACGACCCGGCGCTGCTGCGCCAGCGGACCCGGGTGGCCGCCGCCCAGCTCTTCGCGGTCGGTCTGGACCCGGAGCGCAGCACCCTGTTCGTGCAGTCGCAGGTGCCCGAGCACCCGCAGCTGGCCTGGGTGCTCGGCTGCATCACCGGCTTCGGCGAGGCCAGCCGGATGACCCAGTTCAAGGACAAGTCGCAGAAGCAGGGCAACGAGCGGGCCAGCGTCGGCCTGTTCACCTACCCGATCCTGCAGGCCGCCGACATCCTGCTGTACCAGGCCAACGCGGTGCCGGTCGGCGAGGACCAGCGTCAGCACCTGGAGCTCTCCCGGGACCTGGCCCAGCGGTTCAACTCGCTGTTCGGCCCGACGTTCACCGTGCCCGCGCCGCACATCGTCAAGGACACCGCGAAGATCACCGACCTGCAGGACCCGACCGCGAAGATGTCCAAGTCGTCGTCCTCGCCGGCCGGCATCATCGACCTGCTGGAGGACCCGGCCCGGTCGGCGAAGAAGATCCGGTCGGCGGTGACCGACACCGGCCGGGAGATCGTCTTCGACGCCGAGACCAAGCCGGGTGTGTCCAACCTGCTGACCATCCACTCGGCGCTCAGCGGGCGTGACATCGACGAGCTGGTGGCCGCGTACGCCGGTCGCGGCTACGGAGACCTGAAGAAGGAGCTGGCCGAGGTGGTGGCGGAGTTCGTCCGCCCGATCCAGCAGCGCACCAGCACCTACCTGGACGACCCGGCGCAGCTGGACAAGCTGCTCGCCGCCGGCGCGGAGAAGGCCCGCGCGGTGGCCGGGGCGACCCTGCGGTCGGCTTACGAGCGGGTCGGGTTCTTCCCGCCGGTACGCGGCGAATAGCGCCGCGGGACAGGTGGGCGGGTCGGTGGCCGAAGGGGCGGCGCGCGTGGATCGCAGTGGTGGGGTGCCGCCGACCGGTGACACCATCCAGATCGGCATCGCGGTGGACATCCCGGAGCCGTGGGGCGCCCAGCTCACCCGGCGGCGGGTCGAGGCCGGCGACCCGCTGGCCGTACCCGCGCACGTGACGCTGCTCGGGCCCACCGAGATCTCGACCGCGAACCTGCCGGCCGTCGAGCGGCACCTCGCCGACGTCGCTGCCGCGCACCTGCCGTTCACGCTGCACCTGCGGGGCACCGGCACGTTCCGCCCGGTGACCCAGGTGGTGTTCGTGGCGGTGGCCGCCGGGATCAGCGAATGCGAACTGCTCGCCTCCGCCATCGCCGCCACGCCGGGCCTGCACCGCCAGACCCGCTTTCCGTACCATCCGCACGTCACCGTGGCGCAGGACGTGGCGCCGGAGGCGCTGGACAAGGCGTACGAGGATCTGGCCGACTTCTCCGCGATGTTCGAGGTGGACGCGTTCACCCTGTTCTCGCACAGCGGGCAGGCCCGGTGGCAGCCGCGTCGCGACTTCCGCCTCGGCGGCTGACCGACCGGCGACGCGCCGCCCGGCGAGCACGGGTAGCCGGTTGCCACCACGGCGGCGGAAGATCGGCGAGGATGACCGCGTGAACGTCATCGGCCGGATCGAGGCGGGCATCGACCGCTGGGTGAGCGCCGCACGCAGCCGGTCGGGGCTCTTCGACCACGTGTGGCGGGCCGGTGCCCTCTACGCCGAGGTGCTGGCCGGACGGCTGGCGGCCGCGATCGCCTACTACGGCTTCTTCGCGGTGTTCGCCCTCGCGCTGGTCGCGTACTCCATCTTCGGCGCGATCCTGGAGGACAACGACGAGGTCAGCGCGGCGGCGGCCGGGTTCCTGAAGGAGAACCTGCCGTTCCTGGACGCGGAGCAGATCGCCAACTCCAGCGGCACCGTCGGCGTGGTCGGCCTGGTCATCCTGGTCTTCACCGGCATCGGCTGGGTGGAGGCGATCCGCTCCTCGCAGCGGTTGATGTACCGGCTCAACCAGCAGCCCGGCAACCTGGTGATCCGGCGGCTGGTCGACCTGGGGGTGCTGGTCGGCGTCTTCGTGCTGCTCGGCGTCTCGGTGGCGGCGGTGGACGCGCTGGAATCCCTGCTGCGCTTCCTGCTGCGCAGCACGGGCTCGGTCGGTCTGACCACGATCAGCGCCGTGCTCAGCGTGCTGATCAACGCGGTGCTCGCCACCGCGCTGCTGGTCGCGGTGCCCCGACTGCGGGTGAGCCGGTCCCGGCTGCGTCCGGTGGTGGTGCTGGTCGCGGTCGGCATCACGCTGCTGAACACCGTCGGGCGGTACTACGTGGTGCGGACCGAGCGGAATCCGGCGTACACGGTGGTGGCCGGCGCCGTCGGCCTGCTGCTCTACCTCTACCTGCTCAACCAGCTGGTGCTGTTCGGGGCGGCGCTCCTCGCGACCAGCACGCGCGGGCGGGTGATCGATCTGGCGGAGGGCGCCCCGCCGGTGAACCTCGACGAGGACACCGATCCCGGTACGCCGGGCGGCGCGGGCTGATGACGGAAGGTACGCAGGTGCTGATCTCGGTCGACCCGGACTCGTCGGTGGCGCCGTACGAGCAGGTGCGCGGGCAACTCGCCGAGCTGATCGGCGACGGCCGGTTGCCGGTGGGCAGCCGGCTGCCCACCGTCCGACAGCTCGCCGCCGACCTGCGGCTGGCGGCGAACACGGTGGCTCGGGCGTACCGGGAGCTGGAGGCGGCCGGGCTGCTGGAGACCCGGGGGCGCAACGGCACCTTCGTCGCCCCCGGCCGGGACGACGCCGTCGACCGGCTGCACCGGGCGGCGGCCGGGTACGCGGCCGAGGCGGTCCGGCTCGGCGTGCCACCGGCCACCGCGCTCGCCCTGGTGCGCGCCGCCCTGGACGCCGCCCGCCCCGGCTGACCGGGCCGGATCGGGTGCCGGACGGGCGACAACTGAGGCGAACGGCGTTCCACGCTCGCGTTCGCAGACCATGATGAGCCCGTGGGCGCACTCATGACACTGGACCTGCCGGCCGACTCGCCGATGCTCGGCCTACCGTGGATCATCACCTTCGGCCCGCTCGGTGACCTCGACGAGTGGGAGCCCGTGGTCTGCGGGCCGTACGAGCGGCCGCACGCGCTGGCGTTGGCCGAGGCGGTGGTGGCTGAGGAGCAGCTGATGGCCGTGGTGGAACCGCTGCTGCCGGCGCTGTCCGCCGACGAGATCCGCAGCGAGATCGCCGCCGCCCAGGTCGCCGCCGAGGACGAGGCCCGGCAGGTCGAGGGGGCCGACCTGTACGGCGACTTCGAGGACGTGATCGACGAGGAGCTGGACGCCGCCGCCGACGAGGCGGGCCATGGCGAACCCGCCGAGCCGCCGGACGAGGCCGAGGTGCGCGCCGGCTTCACCCGGATCGCGGCGCTGCTCACCGCGAAGTGAGCGGCGTCGGGCCGGCGACGCCGCCCTCCCGCCGGTGAACGGCTCGGTCAGCGGGTCGGTGCGCTGTCCAGCACGCAGAACTCGTTGCCCTCGGGGTCGGCGAGCACCGTGAACTGCTCGGTCCCGCTCTGCCCGACGTCGACGTGCCGCGCGCCGAGCTCGACCAGCCGCCGCACCTCGGCCTGCGGGTCACCGTCGGCAACCAGGTCGAGGTGGAGCCGGTTCTTGCCCCGCTTGGCCGTGCCGGAGCCCTGTAACCAGAAGCTGGGCGACGACGCGGACGGCTGGCCCGGCGGCCAGAGCTTGGCGCTGCCGTCGTCACCCCGCTCGATCTCGTAACCGAGCGCCGCGGACCAGAAGGACACCATGAGGTCCAGGTCCTCGACGTCGATCGTGCACTGCGCGATTCGTACCGCCATGGGTTTGCCGTACCCCCGGCCACGACGGCGTACACCTCGGCGCAGACGGACACCGGCGCCACACGGAGCGGACTCCGCGCGGCGCCGGCGCCACCTCACCCCCCACCACAAGGGGCCGGTAGCCCAGTCGCCCGTCGGCGCGGGGCACGACGGACGACCAGGTCGATGACGGGTTACCCGCTCAGCGCCGTTCCAACCAGGCGGCCGCGTCGACCGGCAGCAGGTGGCCGGAGCCCTGCCCGGTGAGCGCCTCGCTGGCGACGAGCGGTTCGCCGTATCCGTCGATGGGGACCGGCGCGCCGCTGAGGTTGACCACGCAGGTCAGCACGGTCGCGCCGGCGGTGCGGGAGAACGCGAGCACGCCCGGCCCACTCTCCAGCCAGGTCACCCCGCCGGCGTCGACGGCCAGCGCCGGGTGCTCGTGCCGGATCCGCAGCGCGGCCCGGTACAGCTCCAACGTGGAGCCGGGCACGCCGGTCTGTGCGGTGACGGAGAGGGCCGACCAGGTCGCCGGCGCGGGCAGCCAGCTCTGCTCGCTGCCGGCCGGCCCGAAGCCGTACGGGGCCAGCTCGCCGCTCCACGGGATGGGCACCCGGCAGCCGTCCCGGCTCTCGCCGGTACGCAGGAACGCCGGGTCCTGGCGCAGCTCGTCGGGGAGGTCGAGCACCTCGGGCAGGCCCAGCTCCTCGCCCTGGTAGAGGTAGGCGCAGCCGGGCAGGGCGAGCATCAGCAGGCTGGCCGCGCGGGCACGGCGCAGCCCTTCGGCGCCGTCGCCGTAGCGGGTGACGTGTCGCTGCTTGTCGTGGTTGGACAGCACCCAGGTGGTGGGCGCGCCGACGACGGTCGACTCGGCCAGCGCGGTGTCGATCACCTTGCGGAACGAGTCCGCCGACCAGGTGGCGTCGAGGAAGTCGAAGCTGAAGGCCTGGTGCAGCTCGTCGGGGCCGATGTAGCGGGCCAGCCGCTGCGGGGTCTCGGCCCACGCCTCGGCCACGGCCATCCGGCCGCCGGGGTAGCTGTCCAGGATGGGCCGCCAGGCGCGGTAGATGTCGTGCACCTCGTCCTGGTCGAAGTAGGGCAGTCGGCCCTTGCCCAGCAGCTCGACCTGGCGCTGGCCGGTGGTCACCGTGCTGAAGCCGACGTCCGGCAGCCCTTCGGCCTTGATCATGCCGTGCGCCACGTCGATCCGGAAGCCGTCCACGCCCCGGTCCAGCCAGAACCGCAGCACGTCCTCGAACTCGGCGCGGACCTCGGGGTGGCGCCAGTTCAGGTCCGGCTGGGACGGGTCGAACAGGTGCAGGTACCACTCGCCGTCCGGGACCCGGGTCCAGGCCGGCCCGCCGAAGATGCTCTCCCAGTCGTTCGGGGGCAACTCGCCGTGCGCGCCCCGGCCGTCGGCGAACAGGTAACGGGCCCGCTCGGGCGAGCCGGGGCCGGCGTCGAGGGCGGCCGTGAACCAGCGGTGCGCGCTGGAGGTGTGGTTGGGCACCAGGTCGACGATGATCCGCAGGCCGAGGGCGTGCGCGTCGGTGATCATCGCGTCGAAGTCGGCGAGGGTGCCGAACATCGGGTCGACGTCCCGGTAGTCGGCGACGTCGTACCCGCCGTCGATCATCGGAGAGGTGTAGAAGGGGGTCAGCCAGAGCGCGTCCACCCCGAGGTCACGCAGGTACGGCAGGCGCTGCCGGATGCCCTGGAGGTCGCCGGTGCCGTCGCCGTCGCTGTCGGCGAAGCTGCGGACGTACACCTGGTAGACGACCGCGGAGCGCCACCAGTCGTCGTCGGTGGTGCGGGGCGGGGTGGCGGTGCTGGCGGTCATCGGTTGGCGTTCCCCGTCTGTCTCGGGCCGGGTGCGGTGCCACCCGGCGCGGTATGGCCGGTGGCCCGCGCGGGTGTCTCAGCAATATGCCGGCCGAGCGCTGCAAGAGTCAAGCAGTTCTTGCGCAAGGAAGTGCCATGGTTGCGGCGGCAGTTGGCTGGTGTGGCCGGCGGTACGGCCCGTGTTCAGGCGGAAACGGCCAGCGCGGACGAGCCGGGCCGGTGCCGGTTGGCCCCTCCCGCGCTGGGGCGGGCCGGCACGACGGCCGTGGAGCCGCGCACCACCAGCTCCGGGCGGAACAGGTACTCCGAGTGCGGAGCGCCGTGCCCGTTGATCTCGTCCACCAGGGCCCGGACCGCCGCCACCGCCATCGCGGTGACCGGCTGCCGCATGGTGGTCAGCGGCGGGTCGGTGAAGGCCATCAGCGGCGAGTCGTCGTAGCCGACCACGGAGAGGTCGCCGGGGACGGTCAGGCCGCGCTGGCGAGCCGCCCGGATCGCGCCGAGCGCCATCAGGTCGGAGCCGCACACGACACCGGTCACGCCGCGGTCCAGCAGCCGGCCGGCCGCGGCCTCGCCACCCTCCACACCGAACAGCGACAGCTCGGCCAGGGGACCCAGGTCGGCCTCGGCGGCGCCGGCCAGCCGGGTCATCGCGGAGCGCCAGCCGGCCACCTTGCGCTGCACCGGGACGAACCGGTCGGGCCCGGTGATCAGGCCGATCCGGCGGTGGCCGAGGGCCACCAGATGGGCCACCGCCAGCTCGGCGGCCTCCCCGTCGTCGCAGGAGACGAAGGGGGCGCCGATGCCGGGCACGTACCCGTTGATCATCACGACCGGCAACGGCCGGGCGATCAGCGCCCGGTAGCGGTCGTGGTTGGCGGCGGTGTCGGCGTGCAGGCCCGAGACGAAGACGATCCCGGAGACCTGCCGGTCCAGCAGCATCTCGACGTACTCGTCCTCGGTGACGCCACCGGCGGTCTGGGTGCAGAGCACCGGGGTGAACCCGCTCTGCGCCAGCGTCGACTCGATGACCTGGGCGAAGGCCGGAAAGATCGGGTTGTCCAGCTCCGGCACGACCAGGCCGACCAGCCCGGCGCTGCGCTTGCGCAGCCGTGCTGGTCGCTCGTAGCCGAGCACGTCGAGGGCGGTGAGGACGGCCTGCCGGGTCTCCGGGGCCACGCCGGGGCGGTCGTTGAGCACCCGCGACACCGTGGCCTCGCTGACTTCGGCCTGCTGGGCGATGTCGGACAGTCGAGCGCGCATGGCGGCACTTTAGCCCACCGGCAAGTTCTTGCGGGGCTCTCTGCAAGCCCTTCCATTATCTGCAACCTCTTGCTAACGTCCCGGCAACATGCGAGAGCAGCGGCGCGGTATTGACGCGCCGGTTGGCAAGAATTTCCAGAGGTTCCCACTGGCGGGCTGCCCTTCCCCCGGCGGACCCGCCATGACGACAGGAGTACCGATGCGCATCCGTACCGCGGGTGTGGTCGCCCTCTTCGCCCTGGCGCTCGCCGCCTCCGGCTGTGGTGGCGACAGCGACGAGCCGGCCGCGAAGGAATCCCCCAAGGCCGCCGGCGGCAAACTGGTGATCTGGGCGGACGACAAGCGGACCGCCGCCCTCAAGCCGTTCGCCGAGAAGTTCGGCCAGGAGAACGGCGTCACCGTCGAGGTCCAGGCCGTCAGCAAGGACCTGCAGACCAACTTCGTCACCGCCTCGCAGCAGGGCAGCGGCCCCGACGTGGTGGTCGGCGCGCACGACTGGATCGGCAACCTGGTGCAGAACGGCGCCATCGACCCCGTGCAGCTCGCGGCCGAGCAGAAGAGCGCGTTCAACGAGACCGCCATCAAGGCGGTCACCTTCAACGGCCAGCTCTACGGCGTGCCGTACGCGCAGGAGAACCTCGCTCTGATCCGCAACACCGAGCTGGCCCCCGAGGCGCCGAAGACCATTGAGGACCTGGTCACCACGGGCAAGCAGCTCAAGACGGCGAAGAAGGCCACCGAGACGCTCTGCCTCCAGGTCGGCCAGAACGGCGACGCCTACCACATCTACCCCCTGTACACCTCGGCCGGCGGCTACCTCTTCGGCACCGGCGCCAACGGCGACTATGACCCGAAGGACCTGGGCGTGGGCAAGCCCGCGTCGATCGAGGCGTTCAAGAAGATCGGCGCGCTGGGCGAGAAGGGCGAGGGCGTGCTCAAGCGCTCCATCGCGGACACCAACTCGATCGCCACCTTCACCAGCAAGAAGTGCGCGTACCTGGTCTCCGGCCCGTGGGCGGTGGCGGACGTCAAGAAGGCCAACATCAAGTACGACATCTCCGCCATCCCCGGTTTCGCCGGTGGCAAGGAAGCCCAGCCGTTCGTGGGTGTGCAGGCGTTCTACGTCGCCACCAAGGGCAAGAACAAGGCGCTGGCCCAGGAGTTCGTGGCCAACTACACCACCACCCCCGAGCTGGCCGTCGCGCTGTACAACGCCGAGCCCCGCCCGCCGGCGCTGACCGCCGCCCTCGACCAGGTCAAGGGCAGCGACCCCGACCTGGCCAAGTTCCAGGAGGCCGGCAAGAACGGCCAGGTGCTCCCGGCCATCCCGGCGATGGCCGCGATCTGGGACCCGTTCGGCAAGGCCGAGGCCGCCGTCATCGGTGGAGCCGACCCGACCAGCACCATCACCGCAGCCGGCAAGACCATCTCCGGCCAGATCAAGTAATGAGCACGCCGCTGTCCGGCCCGGGGTCTGCCACGCAGGCCCCGGGCCGGGGGCCGGTCGGCTCCCGGCCCCCGCGCTCCCGTGCCACGCGTGACCACGCGCCGATCACCCTGACCGGCGTGGCCGGCAAGGTGCTCCTGCTCGGCCTGACCGCCGGTATCGCGGTCTGGGCGGCCTTCCCGCTCATCGACGGCGAGAAGTGGGCCGGCCTGGCGCTGCTGGCGGCGACCACCGCCGCACTGTTCTACCTGTACCTCACCCGCCGGCACATCCCCGCCAAGTACCTGGTCCCGGGCACGTTGTTCCTGATCGCCTTCCAGGTCTTCCCGGTGCTCTACACGGCCAGCACCGCCTTCACCAACTTCGGCGACGGGCACCGGGGCGGCAAGGACGAGGCGATCGTCGCGATCCAGACCTCCTCGGTCACCCAGGTGCCCGGCTCCGCCGAGTACGCCCTGTCGATCGCCACCAAGGGCGACCCGGCCACCGGTCCGCTGGTCTTCCTGGTCACCGACCCCACCACCGGCACGGTCTCCGCCGGCGACACCGGCGGGCTACGCCAGCTCGACGCGGCCGACGTCACCGTCGCGCCGGGCGGCAAGGTCACCGCCGCCGACGGCTACACCGTGCTGAACTTCGGCCAGGCCAGCGCCCGCAGCAAGGAGATCACCGACCTGGTGGTGCCCACCGCCGGCGGCGCGCTGCGCTCCAGCGGCCTGTCCCGCGCGTACGAGGGCAAGGCGGTGCGGGCGTACGAGGCCGGCTGCGACTGCGTACGGGACACCGAGACCGGGCAGACCTGGACCGCCGACGAGGAGCTGGGCGCCTTCGTCGCCGCCGACGGCGAGCGGCTCGCACAGGGTTGGAAGGTCAACGTCGGGCTGAGCAACTTCACCCGGGTGCTCACCGACAAGAACATCTCCGGCCCGTTCCTCGGCACCCTGATCTGGAACATCGCCTTCGCCGTCGCCTCCACCGGCGGAACGTTCCTGCTCGGCATGTTGATCGCGCTCGTGCTGCACTCGCCCCGGATGCGCGGCACCCACCTCTACCGGGTGCTGCTGGTCCTGCCGTACGCCATGCCGTCGTTCGCGATGCTGCTGGCCTGGCGGGACATGTTCAACGCCGACTTCGGTCTGATCAACAACCTGCTCGGCCTGGACGTGGACTGGTTCGGCCAGCCGTGGACGGCACGCTTCGCGGTCATCCTGGTGCAGCTCTGGCTCGGCTATCCGTACATGTTCCTGGTCGCCACCGGCGCGTTGCAGGCCATTCCGCGGGAGCTGACCGAGGCGACCTCGGTCGACGGGGCGTCGCCCTGGCAGTCCTTCCGCGCGGTCACCCTGCCCCTGCTGCTCGTCGCGCTCTCCCCGCTGCTGATCTCGTCGTTCGCGTACAACTTCAACAACTTCAACGCGATCTACCTGACCACCGAGGGCGCGCCGTTCCCGGCCGACAACCCCACCAACGGAGCGACGGACCTGCTGATCACGTACACCTACCGGCTCGCCTTCGGCGGGCAGGGCGCGCAGTTCGGCTTCGCCGCCGCGATCTCGCTGTTCATCTTCGCCATCGTCGCGGTGGTCTCGGCGGCCAGCTTCCGGCGGACCCGTAAGCAGGAGGAGGTGTACTCGTGACCACGCTCACCGGGGCTGCGCGTACCGGCGACCCGGCAGGCCCGCCGGCGGTCAACCGCAACGTCGCCGGCCGGCGACGCAACCGCTGGTTCGCGCAGGTCGGCTGGCGGCATTTGGTCGCCGCGCTCGGCGTGCTGTTCAGCCTCTTCCCGATCGTGTTCGTGCTCTCCGCGGCGCTCAACCCGCTCGGCACGCTCTCCACCACCGAGCTGGTGCCGACCGACGGGGTGTCGCTCGGCAACTTCGGCGGGTTGTTCGAGCGGACCGCCTTCGGGCGGTGGTTCCTCAACTCGCTGCTGATCGCCGGGGTGGCCTCGTTCGCGTCGGTGTTCCTCTCCGCGCTGGCCGCGTACGCCTTCTCCCGGATGCGGTTCCGCGGCCGGCGGGTGGGGCTGCTCGCCCTGCTGTTGATCCAGATGTTTCCGCAGTTCCTGGCGATCGTGGCGATCTACCTGATCTTCGGCACGATCACCGATCTGTGGCCGGCGATCGGCTTCAACACCCCCTGGGGGTTGTTGCTGCTCTACATGGGTGGCGCGCTCGGCGTGAACACCTGGTTGATGAAGGGCTTCTTCGACACCCTGCCGCGGGAGCTGGACGAGTCGGCGACCATGGACGGGGCGTCGCACGCCCAGGTCTTCTTCCGGATCATGCTGCCGCTGGTGGCGCCGATCCTGGCGGTGACCGGGCTGCTGGCGTTCATCGGCACCATCAACGAGTTCCTGATGGCCAACGTGTTCCTCACCAGCAGCGACTCGAAGACCCTCGCGGTCGGCATGTACGGCCTGTTGCAGGGCAACGAGCGCAACAACAACTTCGGGATCTTCGCCGCCGGGACCCTGCTCACCGCGATCCCCACCGTGCTGGTCTTCCAACTGCTCCAGCGCTACATCGTGTCCGGGCTGACCGCCGGCGCGGTGAAGGGGTAACTCGTGCAGCCGCACCACGACGGATCGGCCAGTTACGTCCCGCAGCAGGAGCCCACGCTGGGGGAGACGGTCGACGTCTTCGTCCGTGCGCCGGCCGGGAGCGACATCCAACAGGTGCACGTACGCACGACCGGCGATGGTGAGCCGCGTTTCCGCGAGGCCACTGTGGACCGCGTCGACGGTGGGGTGGTCTGGTGGCGGGCCGAGGTCGAGGCGCGCAACCCGGTGAGCAACTACCGCTTCCTGCTCTCCGGGCGACGGCGTACCCGGTGGCTGACCGCCGCCGGTCCGGCCGACCACGACGTGCCCGACCACGGCGACTTCAAGCTGGTCACGCACGCGCCACCGCCGGCCTGGGCGCGGGACGCCGTGATCTACCAGATCTTTCCGGACCGGTTCGCCCGCTCCGCGGCGGCCGGCACCCGGCCGCTGCCGGACTGGGCGATCCCGTGCGACTGGGACACTCCGGTGATCGGGCGCGGCCCGGAGACGCCGCACCAGCTCTACGGCGGCGACCTGGACGGGATCTCCGAGCGGCTGGACCACCTGGACCAGCTCGGGGTGAACACCGTCTACCTGACCCCGGTCTTTCCGGCCCGATCCAACCACCGCTACGACGCGGCCAGCTTCGACCGGGTCGACCCGCTGCTCGGCGGGGACGCCGCGCTGGCCCGGCTCGCCGACGCGGTACGGGCCCGGGGCTGGCGGCTGCTCGGCGACATCACCAGCAACCACACCGGCGACGCGCACGACTGGTTCACCGCCGCGTCCTCCGACGTCCGCGCTCCGGAACGGGAGCTGTACTACTTCGACGGCAGCACCGGGGACTACGAGTCCTGGAACGGGGTCAAGTCGCTGCCGAAACTGAACTGGGGCAGCGCCGAGCTGCGCCGCCGCTTCGCCACCGCCGACGACGCCGCGCTGCGCCGCTGGCTCCGACCGCCGTACGGGCTCGACGGGTGGCGGGTGGACGTGGCGAACATGACCGGCCGGCGGGGCGCCGACGCGTACACCCACGAGGTGGCGGCGCTGCTGCGTTCGGTGGTCGTCGGGGACCGGCCGGACGGCCTGCTGATGGCCGAGCACGGCCACGACCACACCGGTGACCTGGATCGCGACGGCTGGCACGGGACCATGAACTACGTCGGCTTCACCGACCCGGTCTGGTCCTGGTTGCGGCACGGCGACCAGCCGGCGCCGAACTTCCTCGGCACGCCGGGCGGCGTCCCACGGCGGGACGCGGACGCGGTGCTCGCCACCATGGACGCCTACCGGTCGCTGGTCTCGTGGCGGGCGTACACGCACTCCTGGCAACTGCTCGGCTCGCACGATTCGGCCCGGATCCGGACGGTGGTCGGCGACGCTGCCCGCCAGGAGGTGGCTGCCGGCCTGCTCGCGACCATGCCCGGCATCCCGATGATCTTCGCGGGGGACGAACTCGGCCTGACCGGCACGAACGGCGAGTCCTCGCGTACCCCCATGCCGTGGCACCGGCCGGAGAGCTGGGACGCCGGCACGCTCGCCGCGTACCGGGCGCTGATCGCGCTGCGGCGGGGCGAGCCGGCGCTGCGCCACGGCGGCCTCCGCCGGCTGCACCACGACCCCGACACGCTCGTCTTCCTGCGCGAGGCGCCGACCGGGGCCGTGCTGGTGCTCGCCCGGCGGGCTGCCGGTGCGCCGGTGCGGCTCGCCGGGCTGCCGGCCGCGGAGAACGTGTACGGCGGCGCTCCGGCGCTGCGGCCCGGCCCGGACGGCACGCTGACCCTGCCCGGTGACGGGCCCACCTTCCAGGTCTGGCGGCTGTGCTGAACCCACCACGGTGGCCCGGACGCGCCGAGTGCCCCGACCCCCTACTACAAACTGTCGTTGGTAGGGGAGGATGGGCGGCGTGGAAGCACTGCGACTGATCCTCCTCTATGTCCATCTCATCGGGTTCGCCCTGCTGCTCGGCGGCTCGATCGCCCAGTACGTCAGCGGCCGGCTACGGATCAACTCGGCCATGCTCTGGGGTGCGGTGATCCAACTGCTGACCGGGCTCGGCCTCTCCGCTCCGCTGCGCGACGGTGACGAGCCTTCGCCGGCGAAGCTTGTGACGAAGTTGGTGATCGCGCTGCTGATCTTCGTCATGGTCTTCTTCTCCCGGAAGCGGGACGTGGTCAATCGCGGCCACTTCCTCGCGATCGTCGGTCTGACGCTGGTCAACGCGGCGGTCGCGGTCTTTTGGCGGTAACGTCCGGGAAGGGAATGACCGTCGATCTTGAACGCGTCTCGCCAACGGTGGTGGTGGTTTCTAAGGTTCAGTGCAAACTGATCTTGGTTGTGCTGGGGTGTCGGTGGCCAGGCCGGGTGTGTTGACGTTCTGGCATCGGCAGGTGTTGGAGCATCTGTGGGGTGCGGGTCGGCGTATTAGTGAGAGCGCCGGTTTGTTGGTGGTGCCGGTGTGCACGGCGTCTCGGGAGGTGTCCCGGCATCACTCCGCGCGGCATGGGACGAAAAACCCGCTCGGGCGGTTGTTGACGTGCGAGCGGGTTCGTCGGTCCTATCGGTGGGGGTATCAGGCGCAGTGGGCGCAGCGGCGGGCTGATGTGGCGCGGCGGCGGTCGAAGCCGTCGAAGTTGGGGTCGGGGACGCGGCTGCGGCAGGTGGTGCGGGGGAAACTGGCGCGTAGGTGGTCTCCGAAGCAGATCGCCACGTGGCTGCGGGCCACGTTCGCTGACCGGCCGGAGTTGTGGGTGTCGCACGAAACGATTTACCAGGCGATCTACGTTCAGTCGCGGGGCAGTCTGCGGAGGGAGTTGACCCGGCAGGTCGCTCTGCGTTCGGGGCGCGCGGATCGGCGCCCACAGTCACGGGCCGCGGCGGGTGGCCGTAGTCGCCGGCCGTGGATCGGGGACCTGCACATCAGTGCCCGTCCCGCCGAGGCCGACGACCGGGCGGTGCCCGGGCACTGGGAAGGCGACCTGGTGATCGGTAAGGCCTGCGCCTACCAGCACACCTGCGCCGCTCCCTGACCTGGGACCAAGGCAGCGAGATGGCCGCTCACGCCGCATTCACCGTCGCCACCGGCTGCCCGGTCTACTTCTGCGACCCCCACAGCCCCTGGCAACGCCGGACTCTGTCGAGGCTTGTGTTGGCGAATGATCCATAGTACAAATAGATATCCATCGCCACGGGGTGATGACTTGGTGGAGAGGAATCTAGTGAAACTAGTGCCCAAATTTAATGTGCAGCGAATCGTGGTGCTCGCCGCTTCTCTTGCTATCACCGGCCTCGGTGTGACTCTCCCCGCCAGCCCGGCTGCCGCCGCCCCCACTGGCTGCTCCAAAACCGACAAGTACGGCCCGCCCGGCGAGGTTTGGGTGAAATGCACGGGCGGGACGGGCTACTACCGCGCGGGCGCTTATTGCACGACGCAGCCTGGAGGGGGCGGGGCAGTGACCGTATTTGGCGTTTGGCGTGGGGCGAAGTCGGGTGACAGTTCCGTGGCTACCTGCCCTGGCGGTCAGCCCTACTTGTATACGGGATGGTCCGAAACCAGGTAATCGGGAGGGTTTGGAGGGGCGGCGTTGTTGGCCGTCCCTCCAAACTTTGCCAGGGATCCTACTTCCTATCGATGCTTTTCTGAGTGCGTCTCGAATGCTTCTGACTTCGATTCTCGGCGCTGCAAGTTCGATTAACCTGCGTGACTCTGGTCGCCTGTCCTGGAAGGCGCTCGCGGTAATGTTATATGTCGAGAGCTGTTGTCTACTACGCTGACGGAGTGACCTGCGCGAGTTCGGCGAAGAGAAGGTTGCGCAAGTAAGTGAGACAGCTGATCGGCGCAGGCTGACGATAGACAGGCAGGAGAACTCCTTCAGGCAGCTTCCTTGACCTATGTCAGCCCGTGCGGACGCACGCTGATTGGATGTGCCCTGATGCTGGTACGGCGATCCTCGCGGCAAAAGAGGACAGGCGTCGCGACGGGTGGCGGGTTGATCACGAACCTGTGGTGGATCTGCCAATGCTTGAGCGCGGTCGAAGGCCAGTCTGCCGGCGCCGGGGGCGAACGGGACGAGGCGTACCGGCGGGACGAAGAGTCCGGGTCACACTGCAGCGCCATCGCGTCGGCTACATCTCCCCGTTCCCCCAACCAGCGGATCCCGAACGCTGTGGCTGGCTGGTCGGCTGTTCGCCTGCGCTGCTCCGGTCGGGGAGACCCTGCTGTGCGGCTCTGGCTGGCTGAGGACGAAGTAGTGGCCTTGTCGTGGCAGTACAGCGGCGCCAACATGAGTGCGCTGCTCCGCCGCTTCGGACTCGGCGCACACTGCAGCTCCTCCTGGGCGGCAACCCGCTTTTGAAGATTCCCGATGCCGGAGCCGGTGGCGCACCAGGGTGTGTCACTGGTCGGAGCACACGGAAACCTCTGCTGCGATCGTTAACTCCTTCGACGGTGCTGGCTCGGCACTGCTAGTGACGTTCTTGGAAGCACGCCTCGCCAGGCGAAGCCTTCTGCTGAACCCCGATTGTGGGCGACCCTGGCGGGCCAGGTTCGAGCGGGTGGCTTTAGGCATGGGCTGATCCGACGTCTACTACGATCCGTCGTTCTTAGGGGAGTATGGCGACCGTGGAAGCTCTCAGACCCATCCTTCTCTACGTCCATCTGATCGGGTTCGCCCTGCTGCTCGGCGGCTCGATCGCCCAGTACGTCAGCGGCCGGCTACGGATCAACTCGGCCATGCTCTGGGGTGCGGTGATCCAACTGCTGACCGGGCTCGGCCTCTCCGCTCCGCTGCGCGACGGAGACGAGCCGGCGCCGGCGCCGGCGAAGCTTGTGACGAAGTTGGTGATCGCGCTGCTGATCTTCGTCATGGTCTTCTTCTCCCGGAAGCGGGACGTGGTCAATCGCGGCCGCTTCCTCGCGATCGTCGGCCTGACGCTGGTCAACGCGGCGGTCGCGGTCTTTTGGCGGTAACGTCCGGGGAGGGGGCCGCCCCTGAAAAACGGACGTTCGTGACGCCTCGGGTGCTCGCCTACCAGCACGAAGAGTGACTTGCCCCACCCAAGGGTTACACCCGGGTAACAGGCGCTCAACAGTCGTGCACGATTGTCGGCCGGTGGGTGGGCGCGGGCGTACGCTCCCGTCCGTAACGTGGGACAGCCGGCGGCACACCGCAGGTCGGCTGATGGGCTGCCACCGCACTAGGCGCGGTGTGCAATGGGAAGGAGACGTCTTGCGCTCGGTGCGTGGGATGCGGATCGCCTCGATCTTCGCGGTGGGTGGGCTCGTGCTCAGCGCCGCCGCGTGTGGCGAGGCCCCCGAGGATGACAACAACGCCGGCAGTGGCGCCAAGAAGTTCAGCGCCTGCATGGTGACCGACGTCGGCGGCATCGACGACAAGTCGTTCAACGCTTCGGCCTGGAAGGGCCTGCAGGAGGCCAAGGCCGCCAACGACAACATCGACATCAAGTACGTCGCGTCGAAGGCCGAGGCCGACTACGAGCCGAACCTGACGCAGTACGTCAACCAGAAGTGCGACTTCATCCTGGCCGTCGGTGGCCTGATGTCGGACGCCACCAAGAAGATCGCTGCCGCGAACCCGAACCAGGAGTTCGGCATCGTCGACGCCAACCCGGGTTTGGACAACATCTACCCGATGCAGTTCGACACCGCCCAGGCCGCGTTCCAGGCGGGCTACCTGGCCGCCGGGCTGACCAAGAGCGGCAAGGTGGCCACCTACGGCGCCCTGCCGATCCCGCCGGTGACCATCTTCATGGACGGCTTCGTCGACGGCGTGACGTACTACAACACCACGAAGAAGAAGAGCATCCAGGCGCTCGGCTGGGACAAGGCGACCCAGAAGGGCTCCTTCACCAACGACTTCGCCAAGCAGGACGAGGGCAAGAAGGTCTCCGACGCGCTGGTCGCCCAGGGTGCGGACATCATCATGCCGGTCGCCGGCGGCTCCGGCCTCGGCACCACCGCCGCGGCCAAGGCCTCGGGTGGCAAGTACAGCACCATCTGGGTGGACGTCGACGGCTGCGAGAGCACCCCGGACTGCTCGGCGATCATCACCACCGTGGTCAAGAACATCCCGGAGGCCGTCAAGGAGGCCGTGGTGAAGGCCGCCGCCGGCGACAAGCTGCCGGCCAAGCCGGGCTTCGTCGGCACCCTGGCCAACAACGGTGTCTCGATCGCCCCGTACCACGACTTCGACAGCAAGGTTCCGGCCGAGCTGAAGGCCGAGGTCGACAAGATCAAGGCGGACATCGCCGCCGGCACCATCACCGTCACCTCGCAGGCACAGCCGACCAAGTGACGACCGGCCGACCCCTCCGGTGAGATCATCGGAGGGTCGGCGGGGGACAGGTATGACCGATCCGGCCGCTCCGGCGCCGCGGGTGACCACCCTCGGCGCCGGAGCGGCCGATCGCGCGCCACGTCGACCGGGTCGGTCCGGCCCGGTCAACGGCAGCTACGCTGCACCATCGCTCGCACTCCAGGAGGTTGCGCTGAGACTCGAACTGCGCGGCATCACCAAGCGATTCGGTGATCTGGTCGCCAACGACCACATCGACCTGACGGTGGAGCCTGGAGAGATTCACGCCCTGCTCGGCGAGAACGGCGCGGGCAAGTCGACCCTGATGAACGTGCTCTACGGGCTCTACCAGCCCGACGAGGGCGAGATCCTGGTCGACGGCAAGCCGCTGAAGCTGAAGGGCCCGTCCGACGCGATCGCGGCCGGGATCGGCATGGTGCACCAGCACTTCATGCTGGTGCCGGTCTTCACCGTCACCGAGAACATCATGCTCGGCGCCGAGCAGGTCCGGGGCGGCATCGCCGGCTTCCTGGACCGGCGGCGTGCCCGGCGCGAGGTCGCCGAGGTGTCCGAGCGCTACAACCTGCGGGTCGACCCGGACGCGGTGATCGAGGACCTGCCGGTCGGCATCCAGCAGCGCGTCGAGATCGTCAAGGCGCTCACCCGCGACGTCGACCTGCTCATCCTGGACGAGCCGACCGCGGTGCTCACCCCGCAGGAGACCGAGGAACTGCTGACGGTCATGCGGTCCCTGAAGGCCGCCGGCAAGTCGATCGTCTTCATCACCCACAAGCTCGGCGAGGTCAAGGCGATCGCCGACCGGATCACCGTGATTCGGCGGGGGAAGACCGTCGGCACCGCGTCGCCGGAGGCCAGCCGCGACGAGCTGGCCGCGCTGATGGTGGGGCGCAGCGTCCGGCTCACCGTGGACAAGGGCACCGCCACGCCGGGCGAGCCGATGCTGGAAGTGGCCGGGCTGGTCGTGGACGACGACCGCCAGGTCCGGGCGGTCGACGGCGTGGACCTGACCGTACGCGCGGGCGAGGTGCTCGGCGTGGCGGGCGTGCAGGGCAACGGCCAGACCGAGCTGATCGAGGCGATCATGGGCCTGCGCCCGGTACTCGCCGGCACGGTCAGCCTGGGCGGCGACCGGATCGACGGCTGGACGACCAAGAAGGTGCTCCGCGCCGGCGTCGGCTACGTGCCCGAGGACCGCAGCGTGGACGGCCTGGTCAAGGAGTTCAGCGTCGCGGAGAACCTGGTGCTGGACATCTACGACCGGCCGCCGTTCGGCGCCGGGCTCGCGCTCAAGCCGGATGCGATCGCAGCGTCGGCGAAGGAGCGGATCGAGCAGTTCGACGTACGCACCTCCTCGGCCGACGCGGCGGTGGGTACCCTCTCCGGCGGCAACCAGCAGAAGGTGATCGTGGCCCGGGAGCTGTCCCGGCCACTGAAGCTCTTCATCGCCGCCCAGCCGACCCGCGGCGTCGACGTCGGGTCGATCGAGTTCATCCACAGCCGGATCATCCGCGAGCGGGACATCGGTACCGCCGTCATGGTGGTCTCCAGCGAACTGGACGAGGTGATTGGGCTGGCTGACCGGATCGCGGTGATGTACCGCGGCCGGATCATCGGCATCGTCGGCCCGGACACCCCGCGCGAGGAGATCGGCCTGCTGATGGCCGGCATCAGCCCGGACGCGGTCTCCGAGCGCGCCGACGCCGCGCCGACCGGCGGCGCGGCCACCGACGGGGGCCCGGCGAGCGACGCAGGCTCCGCGAGCGAGGACGAGGCATGAGCGACCCCAACCCGCAGTCCGGCTCGCCGGACAAGGAACCGGCGAGCGAGGCGCAGGCCGCGCAGACCGCCCTCGGGAACACCGAACGGGCCGAGCCGTCGACGCCGGGCCGGTCGGCGCCCGACTCGGAGCCGAAGCCCAACCTGGGCCGAATGTTCCTGGACAACCTCTGGGCGGCCAACACCTTCACGGTGACCCTGCTGTCGCTGGTGCTGGCGATCGTGGTCGGCGCGGTGCTGATGATCATCTCGGATCCCGAGGTGCTCTCCACCTACTCCTACATCACCTCCCGCCCGTCCGACGCGCTCAACTCGAGCTGGACGCTGGTGAGTGAGGCGTACGCGAACCTGTTCAAGGGCTCGGTCTTCGACCCGGAGGCGTTCAGCGGCTGGCTGAACGGCGACAACGGCTGGCAGGCCGTGCTCGCGCCGATCTCCGAGACGCTCACCTACACGGCCCCGCTGGTCTTCACCGGCCTGGCGGTGGCGCTGGCCTTCCGCGGCGGCCTGTTCAACATCGGTGCGCAGGGTCAGGCCACCGTCGGCGTGATCCTGGCCGCGCTGGCCGGCTTCCTGCTGCCCCTGCCGCCCGGCCTGCACCTGCTGGTGGCGGTGCTGGCCGGCGCCCTGGGCGGGGCGATCTGGGGCTTCATCCCGGGCATCCTCAAGGCCCGCGCCGGCGCGCACGAGGTGATCAACACGATCATGCTCAACTACGTCGCCACGTACTTCCTCACCTGGCTCATCGTGCAGAACGGGGTGCAGGACCCGACCCGTCCCGACGCGATCAGCAAGGCGGTGGACACGTCCGCCCAGCTGCCTCGGCTGCTCGGTGACAACCTGCGGGTGCACGCCGGCATCCTGATCGCCGTGCTGGCCACCTGGGGGGTCGCCTGGCTGCTCAACCGGTCCACGCTCGGCTTCGAGCTGCGCGCGGTCGGCGCCAACCCGGACGCTGCCCGCACCGCGGGCATCAGTGTCACCCGGACGTACACCCTGATCATGGTCTTCTCCGGGATCCTGGCCGGCCTCGGCGGCTCGAACATGGTGCTCGGCTCCACCGCCAGCGCGTTGACCCCGCTGGTGGTCGCGCAGATCGGCTTCGACGGCATCCTGGTGGCGCTGCTCGGCCGGGTGAAGCCCTGGGGGGTGCTGCTGGCCGCGCTGCTGTTCGGGGCGCTCCAGGCCGGCGGCAACCGGATGCAGTCGTACTCGGGGATCTCGCTGGAGCTGGTGACCGTGCTCCAGGCGCTGATCGTCATCTTCATCGCCGCACCCGCCCTGGTGAAAGCGATCTTCCAGCTCCGGGCCGCACGGGCCGCCCGGTTGCAGACGAGCCTGGCGAAGGGCTGGTAACTCATGTCCACCATGGCTGTCCCCGACGTCGCGGTCGCCCCGGTCGACGAGGGCTTCTGGACCCGGAACCGCAAGGTCGGCCTCGTGCTGCTGGCGCTCGGCCTGCTCGCGGCGGTGCTCTTCGGTGCGCTCGCCACCGACCAGCAGGCCCGTTTCACGCTCAGCGACGACGCGGCCGGCGCCGCGCTGGAGATCAACGGCACGATCGGGGCGATCCTGTTCGGGATCATCGCGATCGCCGCCGGTGCGGCGCTGGTCGCCGGGGTGCCGAAGCGGTGGTTCGTCACCGTGCTCGGTGTCGGGCTGGTCGGCTTCGTGCTCTCCTTCCTCTGCTGGCAGGTCTCCGCCGCGCCGACCGGGCAGAACTTCATGCCGCTGGTCAACATCATCCGGGGCACGTTCATCCTGGCCCTGCCGCTGATCTTCGGTGCGCTCGCCGGGGTGCTCTGCGAGCGGTCCGGCGTGGTCAACGTGGCCATCGAGGGGCAGTTGCTGATGGGCGCGTTCAGCGGCGCGCTGTTCGGCAGCCTCTCCGGCAACGTCTGGGTGGGCCTGGTCGCCGCCGCCATCGGTGGCGCGTTCATCTCGCTGCTGCTGGCCGTCTTCGCCATCCGCTACCTGGTCGACCAGGTGGTCATCGGCATCGTGCTGAACCTGCTGGCGGTCGGCGTCACCGGCTTCCTCTACGAGCGCCTGATGCAGACCGACGCGACGAAGTACAACAGCGCGCCCCGCTTCGGCAACTGGAACATTCCGCTGCTCGAGGACATCCCGGTGCTCGGCCCGGCGCTGTTCCGCGGCAACATCTTCCTCTACCTCGGCCTGCTCCTGGTGCTGGTGATCCACATCGGGCTGTTCCGTACCCGGTGGGGGCTGCGGACCCGCTCGGTCGGTGAGCACCCGACCGCCGCCGACACGCTCGGCGTCAAGGTGCTGCGGGTGCGCTACCGCAACGTGCTGCTCGCCGGTGTGGTCGCCGGCATCGGCGGCGCGTCCTACACCCTCGCGCTCTACTCCTTCACCAAGAACATGATCGGCGGTAAGGGCTTCATCGCGCTGGCCGCGCTGATCTTCGGGCGGTGGAACCCGACCGGCGCGCTGCTCGCCGCGCTCTTCTTCGGCTTCGCCGACCAGCTCGCCACCTACCTGGGCGCGATCAACAGCGTGATTCCCAGCCAGTTCCTGGCCATGCTGCCCTACCTGGCGACGATCCTGGCGGTGGCCGGGCTCGTCGGCCGGGTCCGGGCGCCGGCCGCCGACGGCAAGCCGTACATCAAGGGCTGACGCCCGGGCGCCGACGCGGCGGGGCCGACATGGTCCCGCCGCCGCAGGCCACGATGCCGGTGCGGCAGAATGATGGGATGACTGAGATCGACTGGGCGCGGTTGCGCGCCGCCGCCACGGACGCGATGCGGCACGCGTACGCGCCGTACTCGACGTTCCCGGTCGGTGCGGCCGCGCTCGTCGACGACGGCCGCGTGGTGGTCGGCTGCAACGTGGAGAACGCCGCGTACGGGGTGACCCTCTGCGCCGAGTGCGGTGTGGTCTCCAGCCTGCACGCCACCGGGGGCGGTCGCCTCGTCGCGCTCTCCTGCGTCGACGCCACGGGTGAGCCGTTGATGCCGTGTGGCCGGTGCCGGCAGCTGCTCTGGGAGCACGGCGGCCCGGAGTGCCTGATCGAGACCAAGGGCCGCCCGCTGCGGATGGCCGAGCTGCTGCCGCACGCCTTCGGCGTGGAGGACCTGGAAGCGGTGACCGGGGAGACGCCGGTGCCGGTGGTCCCGGAGCGGCTGGCCGCCTGGCGCGGGCGCGGCACGGTCTTCGTGCACCCGGACATGTCCGCCGGGCAGCAGGTCTGGACGGCGTACTGGGAGCGGTCGGCCGGGGACGACGCCGGCGCCGAGACCGGGGTGCTGGAGGAGGCTCCGAGCTGGGACGACCCGGCGGAAGCGATCACCTGGGGGATGGCCCGGACGCCCCGGGTCGTGGTGGTGGACGCGACCGGCACCATCTTCTGGGCCGGTGAGGGTGAGCCGCCTGCGGAGATCCCGGTGCGCTGGTCTGCTGGCTGAGGCTGCTCTGTGGTTGCGGTTTGGGGCCCCGGCCCGCCGTGGCCGGGCTCCGCGGGTCGGGCGAGGTCGGACGGAGACCCGGTGGTCCACGTCTGCGGCTCGGTTGGTGCCTTACGACTAGGAAGATCTTCTGATGAGTAGTGGTTTTGCTGCTGTTGACGTCATTCGGGTGAAGCGGGACGGGGGTGTGCTGTCGGACGCGCAGATCGACTGGGTGATGGACGCGTACACCCGGGGCGTGGTCGCCGACGAGCAGATGTCCGCGCTGGCCATGGCGATCCTGCTCAACGGCATGACCGGCCCGGAGATCGCCCGGTGGACCGCCGCGATGATCGCCAGCGGTGAGCGGCTGGATCTCTCGGCGGTCCGCCGCCCGACGGTCGACAAGCACTCCACCGGCGGCGTCGGCGACAAGATCACTCTGCCGCTCACCCCGTTGGTGGCGGCGTGCGGCGCGGCCGTCCCGCAGTTGAGCGGCCGGGGTCTCGGGCACACCGGCGGCACGCTGGACAAGTTGGAGTCCATCCCCGGCTGGCGGGCCGCGCTGAGCAACGACGAGTTCATCAGCCAGCTCGGCGACGTCGGCGCGGTGATCTGCGCGGCCGGCGCCGGGCTCGCCCCCGCCGACCGCAAGCTGTACGCGCTGCGCGACGTGACCGGCACCGTGGAGGCGATCCCGCTGATCGCCAGCTCGATCATGAGCAAGAAGATCGCCGAGGGCACCGGCGCGCTGGTCCTCGACGTCAAGGTCGGCTCGGGCGCCTTCATGAAGTCCGTCGACCAGGCACGTGAGCTGGCCCGCACCATGGTCGAGCTGGGCGGTGCGCACGGTGTGCGGACGGTCGCGCTGCTCACCGACATGTCCACCCCGCTCGGCCTGGCCATCGGCAACGCGGTCGAGGTGACCGAGTCGGTCGAGGTGCTGGCCGGCGGCGGACCGGCCGACGTGGTGGAGCTGACGCTGGCCCTGGCGCGGGAGATGCTCGACGCCGCCGGTCTGCCGGACGCCGACCCGGCGGCGGCGCTGCGGGACGGCCGGGCGATGGACTCCTGGCGGGCCATGATCCGCGCGCAGGGCGGCGACCCGGACGCGCCGATGCCGGCGGCCCCGGAGGTCGAGGTGGTTCGCGCGGAGCAGGACGGGCACGTGGCGGCCGTCGACGCGTACGCCATGGGGGTGGCGGCCTGGCGGCTCGGCGCGGGCCGGGCCCGCAAGGAGGACCCGGTCAGCGTGCCGGCCGGGGTGGTGCTGCACAAGCGTCCCGGCGATCCGGTGCGGGCCGGTGACGCCCTCTACGAGCTGCGTGCCGAGGACCGGGCGCGGATCCCGGCGGCGCTCGCGGAGGCCGCTCGCGCGGTGCGGATCGCGCCGACCGCGCCGGTGCCGACGCCGCTGGTCATCGAGCGGATCGGCTGACCGGACCAGGGGTCGGGGCGGCGTGGTGCCGGTCACCAGGGAGCGCTATTCTCGCAGGCCAAGGGGGGATAGCCGGCCTTGAGCCGTCGCGAGCAGACAGGAAAATGCGCCGTGACCGTACCTGCCCCCGACCCACGCGAGGTGCGCGAGGCGAGCCTGGACGAGCTGTCCCGGCTCGGCCTGCCGTTGCCCCCGTCCCAGTTCCCGCTCGTCTGGGAGCCGGGTGACAAGATCGAGCTGCGGCCCACGCCGGAGATCGAGGCGCGGATCGCCGTTTTGCACCTGATCCTGGCCCGCTGCTTCGGAATGCCGCCGCAGGCGGCGATGAGCTGGCTGCTCGGCTCGCACCTGATGGAGATGGTGACCCCGCCGGAGTGGCAGTTCGTGATCGGGGGCAGGGGCGACCACCGCTCGTTCGTGCTGCACCACGACGCGCTCTACGCGCTGGCCTGGGTGCTCGGGCTGAGCAAGCAGCTGGACCCGACCCTGGCCGTGGACGAGCGGCTGGTCGAGCGGCTGCCGCACATCGCCGACGGGGAGACGTTCCCGCGCTGGCGGTCCCGGATCCTCACGGCGCCGCAGCATCCGGCCGACGCGGCCGCCCTGCTCGATCTGCACTACTGCCTGGACTGGGCCTACCTGGAGACCGAGCGGGTCGGGCGGTCGCTGCCCGGGCTGGTCGACGCGAACGCCATCGGGCAGCGGCGCTGGGCGCTGGAGTGGGCGGTGATCCTGCGCGGGCCGTACCACGACGAGCCGCCCGGCTGGGAAGAGGTCGACCTCTCCACCTGACCTCAGCGGGGTCGCTGGACGTCGAGCCGGACGGCCACGGTGACCCGGACCGGTTCGGGCAGCGCGGCCAGCCGGGCGGCGAGAGCGGCCGGGTCGGTGTGCCATGCGCTGGGGCCCATCCCGACCAGGGTGGCAACCTCCGGCCGGGTCAGCGCCAGCTCCGCCCGGTGTACGGCTGAGCTGACCGTGGTGAAGTGCCCGCCCAGGCTGTCGGTCACCCGGTCGGCCTTGTCCGGGTCCACCCGCAGCAGGTCGAGGGCGGCCACCAGTTCGGCGAGGTGGTCGGCGGCGGGGGTGACCACCAGCAACGTGCCGGCCGGGTCGAGCACCCGGTGGAACTCCGCGCCGTTGCGCGGGGCGAAGACGTTCAGCAGCACGGAGGTCGAGGCGTCGGCGAGCGGCAGTCGCTGCCAGGTGTCGGCGAGCGCGGCGGCCGCTCGGGGATGCGCCCGGGCCGCGCGGCGCAGCGCCGGCTTGGAGACGTCCAGGGCCAGACCCACGGCGTCCGGCAGCGCCGCCAGCACCGCGCCGAGGTACCGGCCGGTGCCGGCGCCGGCGTCCACCACCAGGGGGTACGCCTCGACGTCGGCCGTCGGTGGCTCAACGCGTACCTCTGCCGTCGGGTCCTCTGTGGTGTCCTTTGCTCTGCTTACCTCCACGCGCCAGTTCTGCTCGGGACCCGTTGCGTCGGTTGACGCAGAGCGAAGGGCGGACGGGGCAGGTCGCGGATGCGTGGCGGCCGCCGCGCGGTGCCGGCCGGCGGCGTCCGTCGCGGCGGCGGCGAGGGCGTCCGAAATGACGTCGTAGTGCCCCGCGGCGAGGAAGTCCGCCCGGGCGGCGACCATCTCGGCGCTGTCGCCGGCGTGCGGGGCGCGTCCGGGGAGCAGGTTGACGTACCCCTGTCGGGCGATGTCGAAGCTGTGCCGGCGCGGGCAGCGCAGCGCCCGGGCGGTGCCGGCGGTCACCTCGGCCAGCGGCTCGCCGCAGACCGGGCAGCGCAGCCGGTCGAGAATGCGGGGGTCCACGTCAGGCCGCCGGTTCGGGCTGCGGGCGGGCGGCCCGGGGCTCGGGGCCGGCGAGGTGGTCGACCACCCGGTGCGTGAGCGCGCCGAGCGCGTCGATCTCCGCCGGCGTGAGCAGGTCGATCAGGTGCCGCCGGACGGCGGCCACGTGGCCGGGGGCGGCCGACTCGATGGCCTGCCGGCCCGCCTGGGTGAGCACGACGATGGAGCCGCGGGCATCGTCGGCGCACTCCTCGCGGGTCACCAGGCCGCGCTGCTGCATCCGGCTCAAGTGGTGCGAGAGCCGGCTGCGCGACCACAGCATCCTGTCCGCCAGCTCGCTGAGGCGCAGCCGCCCCTGCGGCGTCTCGGAGAGGTCGGAGAGCACGTCGTAGTCCGGCTCGGAGAGGCCGGCGTCCTGGGTCAGCTCGCGGGCCAGCTCCAGGTCGAGCAGTCGACGCATCCGGCGGTAGCCACGCCAGGCGCGGTCCTCCCGTTCGTCCAGCCACCGTGGTGCGTCCATGCGTCCAGTCTAGCCGTTTCGTTGACATGTCATCTATTCGCCCCTAGGGTCGGTGACATGTCAACCAACCGCCTGTGGGAGCTGTTCGGCGAACGGGGACGCGGGGCGCTGGTCACCCTGCGCCGGGACGGCCGACCCCAGCTGTCCAACCTCGACTACCTGGCCGAGCCGGGGCTGATCCGCTGCTCCACCACGGGAGATCGGGCGAAGGTGCGCAACCTGCGCCGCGATCCCCGGGCCAGCTTCCACGTGACCACGCCGGATGGTGGCGCGTACGCGGTCGCCGACGGGACCGTGACCCTCACCGAGCCGGCCGCGGCCACCGCCGACGCGACGGTCGACGAGCTGGTCGAGGTCTACCGGCGGATTCGCGGCGAGCACCCGGACTGGGCGGACTACCGCGCCGCCATGGTCGCCGACGGGCGGCTCGTCATCCGCCTCCACGTGCACCGGGTGTACGGCTGGCGGCCGTGACACCCCGGCCGGTCCGGTGCCGGTCCCCCGGGGCCGCTGACTAGGGTCTGAGCATGGTCGCAACTATCCGGTACGAGGACATCGTCAAGGTCCCGAAGGCGCTGCTGCACGACCACCTCGACGGTGGGCTGCGGCCGGCCACGATCGTCGAGCTGGCCGCGGAGGTGGGTCACGAACTGCCCACCACCGACCCGGAGGCGTTGGGGCGCTGGTTCGTCGACGCGGCCGACTCCGGCTCGCTGGAGCGCTACCTGGAGACGTTCGCGCACACCGTGGCGGTCATGCAGACCGCGCCGGCGCTGCGCCGGGTGGCCCGCGAGTGCGCGCTGGACCTGGCCGCCGACGGGGTGGTCTACGCCGAGGTGCGGTTCGCCCCGGAGCAGCACCTGGAACGCGACCTGAGCCTGGACGAGGTGGTCGAGGCGGTGCTGGCCGGCTTCGCCGAGGGCACCGCGCAGGCCGTCGAGGCGGGCCTGAGCATCCGGGTGGGCACCCTGCTCACCGCGATGCGGCACGCGGCCCGCTCGCAGGAGATCGCCGAGCTGGCGGTGCGGCACCGGGACTCGGGGGTGGTGGGCTTCGACATCGCCGGCGCCGAGGCGGGTTTCCCACCCACCCGGCACCTGGACGCCTTCGAGTATCTCCAGCGGGAGAACTTCCACTTCACCATCCACGCCGGCGAGGCGTTCGGCCTGCCGTCGATCTGGCAGGCCATCCAGTGGTGCGGCGCGGACCGGCTCGGCCACGGGGTGCGGATCGTGGACGACATCACCCCCGGCAGCGTGCCGGTGCTCGGCCGGCTGGCCGCGTACGTCCGGGACAAGCGGATCCCGCTGGAGCTGTGCCCGTCGTCGAACGTGCAGACCGGAGCCGTGGACTCGATCGCGGACCACCCGATCGGCCTGCTGCGGGACCTGCGGTTCCGGGTCACCGTCAACACCGACAACCGGCTGATGAGCGGCACGTCGATGTCCCGGGAGATGGCCCTGCTGGTGGAGACGTTCGGCTACGGCTGGCGGGAGTTGCAGTGGTTCACCATCAACGCGATGAAGAGCGCCTTCATCCCGTTCGACGAGCGGCTGCGGATCATCGATGAGGTGATCAAGCCGGCGTACGCGAAGCTGCTGGCCTGAGTGCTCAGTCGTGCGGGTGGCCGGCGAGCAGGCTGGCCACCCGCCGCAGCACCTCCCGGGCCCGGGCAGCCTCCGCACCCAGCCCGGTCTGTCGGCGCAGCACCGCAGGCTCCGCGCGCAGCAGCGCCACCCCGCGCCGGACCAGCACCCGCGGCGCCTTGCGCTGCTCGGACAGGTCGCGGGCCAGCCGGCGGACGAAGGTCGCCCCGCGCGGACGGCGCAGCGCGTACGCGCCGGCGAGCAGCCCCCGACGACGACATTCCTCGACGATCTCGGCGGCGAAGATCCCTTCAGCCACGAAAATTGGCGATCCGGCGACGTCAAATGGCCGGGTGGCCACCCTTCGATCCGCGCCGATCGCATAAACCGGCACATCGGCTCGGCCCTCACGCGCCAGTCGAGCAATCGTTTCCACCGCGGTCAGGGCGTCCCACGACTCGGGTGATTCCCAATCCACCTGGCCGTTTCGTAGCGGCAACGTAGGGTCATCGCCGTCTTTGTAGAAGTCGTCCAGGCAGAGCACTGGCAACCCGGTTTGCTGCGCTATGTACGACTTTCCGGAGCCAGAAGGGCCGGCGAGCAGGACAACGCGGTGCGGATGTTTCATTACCTTCAGTTACTCCGACCAGACGGACTGCTATCAAATCGCATCAACATCTCATCACACCTTCGGCGGGTGACAACCTGGGCTTTCTTCTTGCCGGGCGGCGTGATGGAATCTCGGGGGTCCGACCCGCCGGGTCGGACGCTGGGCGTTGCCCGGGGCAACACGTTCAAGCTGTAATCGCGAGGGCGGTGACGTGAGCAAACGGCCAAAGACGGCGGGCTCCTTCCTGTCGCGGCTGCGCCGGCCGGCCAGCCGGCTCCGGGACATGCCGATCTGGTCCAAGCTCGGTCTCATCATGATCGTGCCGACCATCGCCACGGTCGTGGTGGGCACCAGTGGTCTGGTCGACCACCTGGAGACGCTCAACAATGCCAACCGAGCTGGCGACCTGGCCAACCTGTCGAGCTACTCAGGTGACCTGGTCGACACGCTTCAGGATGAGCGGACCGCCGCCGTGCTGCTGTCGGCGGCGGACGGGCTGCAGCCGAAGGCGCAGTACCAGGAGGCCTTCAACCGGGTGAACACCCGGGTCGACCAGGCGAAGGGCCCCTACCTGCAACAGCGGGCCGAGATCGAGGACCTGCCAGCCAGCCTGGAGGGCCTGCTCGACCAGATCGACCAGGACCTGAAGGACCTGCCGGGCGCCCGCAGCCAGGTGTTCAACAGCAAGCTCAAGCTCACCGAGACCGTCCAGGCGTACGAGGGCCTGATCAACAGGCTGCTCGCCATCCGTGAGTCGGCCACCCAACTCGCCGGTGACAACGAGCTGAGCGACCGGATGCGAGCTGCCGCGGCCGTCGCCCGGGAGAAGGAGTTCCTCTCCGTACGCCGGGTCGTCGTGCACCGCGCGTTGGACCAGAAGCGGCTGACCCCGGTGCTGCGCACCGACTACATCGCCAGCGGCACCGGCCAGCAGCAGGCGGAGCAGAGTTTCAAGGCCGTCGCCACCCCCGAAGAGGTTGCGTTCCACGACCAGACGATCGCCGGCGGTGACCGCCGCGAGGCGCAGAACTACATCGGCTGGATGGACGGCAACACCACCGGCGACATGCGCGGCGCGATCTTCGGTCCGGACCAGTGGGACTCGGCCATGACGGCCAACGCCAAGCTGATCCGCACCGTCGAGACGAGGCTCGACCGCGACGTGGTCGCCGAGGCCGACAACCTGCGCTCCGACGTCCAGCGTCAGGTGTTCCTGGAGACCGGCCTGCTGCTCAGCATGCTGCTGCTGGCCATCCTCTTCGCCTACCTGGTCGCCCGCTCGATGGCCCGCTCGCTGCGTGAGCTGCGGCAGGGCGCGCTCTCCGTCGCCCAGTACGGCCTGCCGCAGGCGGTGGCCCGACTGCGGGACCCGCAGGTCGTCGGGCAGCTCTCCCCGGTGCAGCTGGCCAACCAGATCGCCGAGCCGCTCCCGGTCCGCAGCAAGGACGAGTTCGGTCAGGTGACCGAGGCGTTCAACGCCGTCCACCTGGAAGCCGTCCGGACGGCCGCCGAGCAGGCGGCGCTGCGCGCCTCCGTCGCGACCATGTTCGTCAACCTGGCCCGCCGTTCGCAGATCCTGGTCGACCGCCTCATCGGGCACCTCGACCGGCTGGAGCGCGGCGAGGAGGACCCGGACCGGCTGGCCGAGCTGTTCCAGCTCGACCACCTGGCCACCCGGATGCGCCGCAACGACGAGAACCTGCTCGTGCTCGCCGGCGCGGACTCCACCCGCGTGCAGCGCGAGCCGGCGGCGCTCATCGACGTGCTGCGCGCCGCGCAGTCCGAGGTCGAGCACTACACCCGCATCGAGTTCGGTGTCATCGACCGGGACATCGAGGTCGCCGCGCACGCGGTCAACGACCTGGTGCACCTCGTCGCCGAGCTGTTCGACAACGCGACCGCGTTCTCGCCGCCGGACTCGCAGGTGATGGTCGAGGCCCGCCGGGTCGGCGACCGCGCCTCGCTCTACGTCGAGGACCGCGGCATCGGCATCAGCAACGACCAGCTGAACGAGCTCAACGAGCGTCTCGCGACGCCACCGCAGGTGGACGTGGCAGTGTCCCGGATGATGGGCCTGGTCGTGGTCGCCCGGCTGGCGTCCCGGCACGGGGTGCGGGTCGAGCTGCGCCCCGGCGGTGACCGTGGCACGGTCGCCGACGTGACCCTGCCCACCTCGGTGCTGGTGCCCCGGGCGCTCTCCGGCCGTGTGCAGCAGCCGCCGGCGCTGCCCGCGGCCGGTGGCCCGCAGCACAACGGCCCGGTGCCGGCCTTCGGCGCGCTGCCCGCACTGGGCAACGGCCCCCGCCCGAGCGAGTCCGGCAACCAGGTCACCCTCGGCGGTCGTCCGTTCGACCCGGCATCGCGCAACGGCGCCGGCACTCCTGCCAACACCGGTGCGTACCGTTCGATGCCGGCCTGGTCGGACCTCACCGGTGCGGCGGGCACGAACGGCGGTGACGGGTTCACCCCGCGCACGGCCAACGGCCAGCCGATCGACCCGCTGCCGCAGCGCCGCTCCGGCGACGACACTCCGGACGCGGGTCAGCAGCCGGCCATTCCGCGGCAGCTGCCCAGCAGCCCCGAGGCGCACCCGTACTCGCCGCCTCCGGTCTCCGCGCAGCCCTACTCCGGCGCACCGGTCTCCGCCTCGCCGGCCTCCGGCCAGCCGTACTCCGCGCAGCCCTACTCGGGTGCGCCGTACGCCGGTCCGCCGGTCTCGGCCGCCCCGTCCTCCGCGCAGCCGTACTCGGCTCCGCCGGCCGGGCACCCGTACTCCGCTCCGCCGGCCGGTCAGCCCTATTCGGCCCCGCCGGCCGGTCAGCCGTACTCGGCGCCGCCGGCATCGAGTCAGCCGTACTCGGCGCCGCCGGCATCGAATCAGCCGTACCTGCCTCTTATACACATCTGACGCTGCCGACTATCGCA